>JBJTSL010000356.1:0-7255 GCA_046076625.1 Allobrachymonas sp. | reverse complement strand
CTGCTGCTTTTGTGCCCAACACCACACGCGTGGTGCTGCTCGGCGTGGACACCCAACGCTTTTCACCACCACCTAGCAAAGCGCAAGCTTGGGCAGCCACAGGGCTGCCGGGGCGATACGGGATCGGGATTTTCGGCAGGGTGCGCCATCAAAAAGGCATTCATATCTTCGTACAGGCGTTGCTACAGGTTTTGCCGCAGTTTCCTGATTTCACCGCCGTGGTGTGCGGCCTGTGCAAACCTGAAGATGAAGACTACCGAGCGCAGCTACAGCAGCACTTGGCTGAAGCGGGGCTGCAAGAGCGCGTCGTCTGGTTGGGCACAAAAGCAGCAGCGCCATCCACATTCGCAATCACCAATTCCATGCGGCTGATGAGCCAGCGCGGAAACCAAGAATGGCGTCGACTTGCAGACGAAGTGAAGCACAGATGTACGGGCAACCTGAGCACATCGCGCAGCACGATGCCCAAAAGCATTTCATGGTCACGGCGCACATGCCAGATGATTTTGCGGCCATCGGCAAGACGTTTAAGCGAAGCCCAGATGGCTTGCCACAAGCTCAACTTCTGAAACGCCTCGGATGCCGCCTGCGCCTCGGGCAGCCCAGGAATCTCTGCGCCCACATAGCCCAGCCGCAAACGAGGCGATTGAACAGGCAGCAGCGCGCTGATGGTGCTGGTGACACCGGAAAGACGCTTTTTCAGGCAAGTCACAATCACTTCGGGGCGTGTGTCGGTGTGCATGATCAACGGCCTTTGACCCAATCACCGCAGCGAATGACGGGTTTGCCCAGTACATAGGCCGGATTGATTTCATACACGCAGCAGTCGAGCAGTTCGCCATTGACCTCCACTTGGATATCTCGCTTAAAGTATTCATCGCTTTGCGCAGGGTATTCCGATTCAATCGCATCGAGCTTTCTCTCAAGCTCAGGGCTCACGGCATACACCTCGCCCACGATCTCGCTGGAGTTGTCCAATGCAACACCGGGATAGCCGCCCAAGTGGTACATCGTGCCACGAATCGTGGCGTGTGCCACAAATCTGGGCGGAGGTTGGAGTTGGGTGATGTCGTTGTCATCGCCTCGGCGCAAAGTGCCATAGACGAAGAAAAGGCGCTCGGTGGGCATGGAGTGAATGGATGGCGGCATCAAAAGTCAATGCAAGGTTTTGCTTTGCTGCACCAAGTCGATGGCTTCGCTGGGATCCAAATCATCTAGCTGGCCAGCGACCCGAAAAGATTCACTTGCCCACGCGCCCAAGTCGCTTTGCTTGCAACGTTGGCTGCAAAACGGTCGCCAAGCATTGTTGGGAGCAAACAGGCTTTTGCCGCCACAAGCGGGGCATTTGACAACAGGGGCTTGCATTGGCGACATAACACCGACCACGGACGCGAGTTCAACTGCACAAGGTCAGCTCAAACGCAGCATCGTCTTGCGTGGCAATAGGCAGCTTGTCATCTGGCGACGGTTTGAGCAGGCGCACAGAGACGATTAAACGGTTGCCGCTGATCTCGGGCACCAAACCGAGCTGCGAATCAATGCGCAAACGCAGAAGCTGGAAACTGCGCCCTTGGGGCAAGTTTTGCTGATACTGTCCATTCGTGGCCATGACTTTTTGCGCGACTCCCGTATCGCGCAGCAGCTTGAGCAGCAGTTTGATGGATTGCGCCAGAGGCCACAAGGAATTGGCCCAGCGCATCAGATCTTCCCTGCGACGTGAGGCAGCATGATGTTGCCAATGGAAATAGGCAGGCAGGTCGAATTCGCAGGTCCCTGCAGGAATCGCGATGCGGCTGCGTACACTGGTGATCCACTCATTGTCGTTCAATGCAGAGCCCGCTTTGCCGGTTTGTGCGTTCACAGCGCTGAAAGCGGTCTCGATCTGAGAGATCACGCTCTCCAGCACGTCTTGCGCGATGGCTGGATTGCCCCTGAACGCGAGCATGTGCTGCTTGTGTTTTTCCAAATCCTTGAGCACATCGCTCTTCAGCTCGGAACGCGCGGCCACTTCGATGATTTCAAACAAGGTGACAAACGCAAAATGATGGTCAATGGCGTCATCGCGTGCCAGCAATTGCCCCAGTCGCTCAAACAAATGCTCCAGCCGCAAATAGGTACGGACGCGTTCGTTGAAAGGGTATTCGTAGACAATCACGGCAAATCTGTAAGCTGGGTTGGCCGTGATCATAGCAGTGGCTCGGCCAAATGCCGCACCAGCGCCTGCAATTGATCCAAAGCAAGGCCCTCGTTGTAGATCACGGCATCGGCGCAGGCCAGCCTTTGCGCTCGCGTGACTTGCAGCGCCATCACGCCCTGTATGTGCTCGGGTTGCCAGCCACTGCGCTGGACGATGCGTGCCTGTTGGGTCTCAGGCAGGCAATCGACCACCCAGACCGTATCCAGCTGAGTGCGCCAACGCGAACCACCTTCTGCGAGCAAAGGGAGGTCGAGCACAGCCAAATTTTTCTTAAGTTTGGACGCAGTTTTCAATTGCGCCTTGATTTGCTCACCCACAATGGGATGAACAATGGACTCCAAGCGCGCTTTGGCGGCAGAATCCCGAGCCATCCAATCGCGCATGGCGTGCCGATTCAAAGCGCCCTCGGGGGTGAGGGCATGTGAGCCAAAGTGTTGCCGGATAGGCTCAATAGCTGCGCCACCGGCTTGTGTGCTTTGCCGCGAAATCGCATCGGCATCGATCAATGCTGCGCCGAAACTTTGAAGCATGGCAGCCACTGTACTTTTGCCGCTGCCAATGCCCCCAGTCAATCCCAATCGAAACATGCTGGCCTACAAGCCAATGGCTTTCAGAATACTGGCGGGCCCGAAGAAGAGCGCTACAAAGCCTGCCCCTGCCAAAAAAGGACCAAAAGGCACATAGCCTCCCTCGCGCAACTTGCTGTTAAGTTTCAAAGCGATGCCCACGACAGCGCCAATCACAGACGCCAGCAAAATCATCGGCACCAAAGCATGCCAACCAAACCACGCACCCAGAGCTGCGAACAGTTTGAAATCACCATAGCCCATACCTTTTTTACCTGTCGCCCGCTTGAACAGCCAATACACACTCCATAAGGACAGATAACCGGCCACTGCGCCCCATACTGCCGCTGCCAATGTCACCTGAGAGTTGAGTTTCAACGCAGCCACGATCAAGCCCAACCACAACAAAGGTAAGGTGATGTCATCTGGCAGCAAGGTGGTATCCCAGTCGATGAAGGTCAGCGCGATCAGGGCGGTGCAAAACGCGCACCACGCAGCGGTTTGCCATGTCCAGCCCCAGCGCCAAGCGCAGTAGGTGTAAAGCGCACCCGTCAGTATCTCGACCATGGGGTAGCGCACGCTGATGGGCGATTTGCATTGTGAGCACTTGCCTCCCAGCAGCAAATAACTGAGCACGGGAATGTTTTCATACCAACGGATCATGTGTCCACAATGCGGGCAGCGTGATCGGGGTGTCACTAAATTGAAAGGCTCAGCCGCTGCTGGAGCTTGGTCTGGATGCTGAAGTTGCTGGCATTCTGCAGCCCACTGTGCCTCCAGTATTTTTGGTAAACGATGGATGACGACGTTCAAGAAGCTGCCGATCAGCAAACCCAAGGCGCCGAGGGGCATTGCCTCCAACAAATGCGCCCCGATCATCAGACCACGGCACCCAGCTTGAAGATCGGAAGATACATGGAGACCACAATTCCGCCAACGATCGTACCCAAAAACACGATGATGATCGGCTCCATCAGGCTTGACAGGCCTGCGACCATGTCATCAATTTCAGCTTCGTAGAAATCAGCAGCCTTACCCAGCATATGATCGATTGATCCTGACTCTTCCCCAATGGCAGTCATCTGAATGACCATTGATGGAAACAGGTTGGCATTTTGCATGGCAGCAGTCAATGAAGTACCAGTCGAAACCTCCTGTTGAATACGAGTGGTTGCATCGACGTAGAGTGAGTTGCCAGAGGCGCCACCCACAGAGTCAAGTGCATCCACAAGTGGAACACCCGCAGCAAACATCGTGGAGAGGGTTCGTGTCCAACGCGCGATACAAGACTTTTCAATCAAAGTACCGAATACAGGGAGCTTCAGCAGCAAGTGATCCATTACCTTCTGCATTTTTCGTTTCGTTTCCATGCCTGCATGAAAAAATACAGCCCGCCACCAATACCACCGAATATCAGCCACCACCACTTCACGAAGAACTCACTGATGGCGATCACAAAAAGTGTGGGTGCTGGAAGGTCAGCCCCGAAGTTAGAAAACACTGACTTGAAGGCGGGAATCACGAAAATCATGATGACCGACACCACCACAAAAGCCACTACAACCACAGCAATTGGGTACATCAAAGCAGATTTGATCTTGGACTTGATTGCTTCAGACTTTTCCATGTAAGTGGCAAGGCGATCTAGCAAACTCTCCAAAATACCGGCAGCTTCACCAGCTTCCACCAAATTGCAATAGAGATTATCGAAGTGCTGCGGGTATTCACGGAAAGCGGCTGACAGCGATGTCCCTGTCTCAACATCGGTGCGGATATCGTTCAGCAGCTTTGTCACGCTTGGGTTGGCATTTCCACGCCCGACGATATCAAAAGCCTGAAGCAAAGGCACCCCAGCCTTCATCATCGTTGCCAATTGACGTGTAAATATGGACAAGTCTTTCGGGGTAATGCGTTTGCCAGCGCGCATTTTGCGTTTTTTGATTTTCCCCGGTATGACACCTTGCCGACGCAACGAAGCCAACACTTGGTTCTCGCTTGCAGCGCGTTGCTCGCCCCTTACGGTTTTGCCGTTGCGATCCTTGCCTTCCCATTCGAAGACGACTTCTTTGACTTCAAATTTTTTAGCTGCGGCTGTGGCCATTCGCATCTCCGTCGTGTTGAGTGGGCTGGTGGTTCATGATATTTACTCGTTGGTGACCGCGATAACTTCTTCAAGCGAAGTCACGCCAAGCCGAACCTTGTGCAGCGCGGACTGTCGCAGGCTGCGTACATCTTCTTTCTGCGCTTGTTGGGCAATGTCCATCGCGCTGGCATCTGCCAAGATCAAGCGCTGCATGTCTTCGCTGATCGGCATCACCTGATAGATACCTACACGGCCTTTGTAGCCGTTGTTGCACATGGAGCAGCCCACAGGTTTGTAGGGCGTCCAACTGCCATCGATGTCTTCTTCCTTGAAGCCCGATTCCAAAAGATTTTCGCGCGGAATGTCTGCGGGTTGCTTGCAGTTGGCGCATAGGCGGCGTGCCAAGCGTTGCGCCGTGATCAAGATCACGGCGGAGGCAATGTTGAACGGCGCGATGCCCATGTTGCGCATCCGGGTGAGCGTGGTGGGTGCGTCGTTGGTATGCAGAGTGGATAAGACCAAGTGGCCGGTTTGCGCGGCTTTGATGGCGATATCCGCCGTTTCCAGATCACGAATCTCACCCACCATGATCACGTCTGGGTCTTGACGCAGAAAGGATTTCAAGGCGGCGGCAAAGGTCAGACCGGCGCGGTCGTTGACATTGACCTGATTGACACCAGGTAGGTTGATCTCGCAAGGGTCCTCCGCGGTCGAGATATTGACGCCTGGCTTGTTCATCAAATTCAAGCAGGTGTACAAAGACACTGTTTTGCCCGAACCCGTTGGGCCAGTTACCAAAATCATGCCGTAGGGCCGACTGATGGCCTCCATGATGCGCTCTTTCTCGATCTTCTCATAGCCCAATGCGTCAATACCGAGTTTGGCGCTGGAGGGGTCCAAGATACGGATCACGATTTTTTCGCCAAACATCGTAGGCAAGGTACTGACACGAAAATCAATCACGCGATCAGCCCCTACTTTGAGTTTCATGCGGCCATCTTGGGGGATGCGTTTCTCGGAAATATCTAGCTTGGAGATTACCTTGATGCGCGATGCCAGTTTTTCTTTGATCGACACCGGAGGGGATGCGATTTCCCGTAACTCACCATCAATGCGGAAACGCACGCGGTAAGTGTGCTCATAGGGCTCAAAATGCAGGTCGGAGGCGCGCATGCCATAGGCATCGAGGAGCATCTTCTGCAAGAATCTAACAACTGGTGCGTCATCAACATCTGTGGCAACTTCCTCCGTTTCCTCGGCTGCCACTTCCATCGTGGATTCATCAAAGTCAAACTCCCCGGGAGCGCCAATGATGGAGTCCAAGGCCTCGGTGGTGAAAACAGATGTGGCTTCCACCAATTTGGTCAGTTTGTCGTACTCGGCGATGATCCAGTCCACACCTGTTTGTGTGGCGAATTTGATTTTTTCTGCTGTTGTTTGGTCGGACGGATCGGCGGTGGCCAAAATCAAACGACCATTGCGTTTCGCCATCACGGCCACCCGCAGGCTCTGGCATAACTTGGCGTCAAGCAGGCCTTTGGGTAGGCGCTGAGGATCTACTGCGTCCAGATCAATCAAGGGGGATGCAAAAGCGGTGGACATTGTGTGCGCGATATCAGAAGCAGATATCACGCCTGAGTTGATCAATTCAGCAATAAACCCGGTGCTTTTGCTGCTTTGCGACTTGCGGAAGACTTCCTCGGCTTTCTTCTGATCAAGCTTGCCGGCCATTACCAATGCACGCGCAGTGCCTGGCAATGCCACAGTTGAATTGGAAGAAGTGTCGATAACTGCCATGTTCGGAAAAGTGAATTCCAGCCTACTGCAATGAGTTGCCTGCAATCCCGAGAATACACCACATCCTGTGCGAGTCCAAGCCTAGGACTGCCAAATAAGGCACAAAAGTAGGTGCCTAGCAGCCTTGCTACAACGTTTAGAGCAATCGAAGAACAGTTATCTAGGTTGGAATGGTCGGGGTGAGAGGATTCGAACCTCCGGCCTCTACGTCCCGAACGTAGCGCTCTACCAGGCTAAGCTACACCCCGAATCGGTGTCAGCCATGATGATCAGGTAGTTCGATGCACTGACTGATGGACTAATTGTAGCAAAGCATGCAAAAAATCCGAGGGTGGAAATGCAGACAAAGCACGCTGTGCCCGAAGTGCTTCCTGCGCAGCCAGACGATTGGTGATCTGCAGTGCTTGGGTACTTTCGATGATCCGTAACACATGGGCCAAATTCTCATCCAACTGAGTAGGATTCGGCCGCTCGATCATTTCTCGTATCAAGTCGGATTCCGATGCACTTGCACGCTCCATAGCAATGATCAATGGCAGAGTCACTTTGCCCTCACGTAGGTCATCGCCTAGGTTTTTGCCTAATTGATCTTTATGCCCCTCATAGTCCAAT
>JBJTSL010000355.1:0-4014 GCA_046076625.1 Allobrachymonas sp. | reverse complement strand
CGCAGGCCAAAGCGCGTGCGAAACAACAGCCACCAGACGGCAGCCACCAAAATCAAGGCCACATACACCAGCACGTTTTGCCCGATCAGAGGAATATCGAACATCTCTTTGAAGCGCACTGCATCGGGCACTTGCGGCGTTTGTCCGCCTTGCTTGAACCATGCGATACCAAGCACCACCGTGAGCCCGGAAGCGATGATGTTGATGGCAAGGCCTGAAATCACTTGGTTGCCTTGGTAGGTGACGCAGGCAAAACCATGCAAGGCAGAAAGAAGGCAGGCCACGACGATGGCGGCACACATGGCCAGTGGCCATGATTTGGTCACCACGCCTACCGTGGCCGCAGCAAACGCTGCAAACAGCATTTTGCCTTCCAAACCAATATCGATCACGCCGGCGCGCTCAGACAGCACGCCTGCAAGTGCGCAGAAGATGAGGGGCGTAGCCAGGCGCAAGCTGGAAGCGAGGAGGTCAACAAAGAGCAGTAATGTGTCCATCAAGCGGCTCCCTTGTTCAGCGCAAAGTACGCCCGACCAATGAGGGGTGCAAATACGTAGGCGAGGGCACCTGAAAATAGCACGATGAGGCCTTGCAGCATCACAATCATGTCTTTCGTAAAGCCTGGCACTTCAAAAGCGACTTCCGCGCCGCCTTGGCTGATCATGCCAAAGAGCAAGGCAGCGAGCACAATGCCGAACGGATGGTTGCGCCCCATCAGCGCCACCGCAATGCCGGTGAAGCCCGCGCCTGCTACGAAATCGGTGAGCAGCTTGTGATGCACGCCCGCCACTTCATTCATCGCAATCATGCCTGCGAGTGCGCCTGAAATCGCCATAGAGAAGATGATCTGCTTTTGCGGCGAAATGCCGGCATACTCCGCCGCGCCGGGGCTCGAACCACTGGCGCGGATTTGGTAGCCCAAGCGCGTTTTCCAAAGCAAGAGATAGACAAACACGCAGGCCAGCACAGCGACGACGATACTCATGTTCAGCGGCGACGAAGACCATTCAATGCCCAGACTTTGCAGCACCGTATGCACGCGCGGCATCTTGGCAGAAGCGGCAAACTCCGCGCTCTCCGGCGCCATCTCACTCACAGGCTTGAGCACGTTGACAAGCAAATACACCATGATCGAGCTGGCCAAAAAGTTGAACATGATGGTGGTGATCACCACGTGGCTGCCGCGATAGGCTTGCAGATAACCGGGCACTGCGCCCCAAATGCCCGCAAACAGCGCGGCGGCCACAATCATCAGCGGAATCATCAGCCAGGCGGGCAGCGATGCACCGAGCCACAGCGCAACGAGCCCTGCGCCCAAGCCACCAATCATGGCTTGGCCTTCGCCGCCAATGTTGAACAAGCCTGCATGAAAAGCCACCGCTACAGCCAGGCCGGCGAAGACGAAAGTGGTCGCGTAATACAGCGTGTAGCTCAAGCCCCGCTGATTGCCCAAAGCGCCTTTGATGAGCGCCGTCATCACCTCTTTCGGGCTTTGGCCAACGAGTGCCACCACCAAGCCAGCAACGATCAAAGCAATGAGCAGATTGATCAATGGGATCACGCCCACATCAAGCCAGCGCGGCAAATCTTTTTGTGCGGCGCTCATGCGACCACCTGTTCGCTCTTCTGACTGACCATGAGCAATCCGAGATTTTTTTCATCACACTGTGCTACCGGCAACTCCCCCGTGATATGCCCCTGGTTCATCACGATCACGCGATCCGACAGCGCCAAAATCTCCTCTAGCTCAGTGGAGACCAACAAAATCGCGCAGCCCGCATCGCGCAGCGCACGCAGTTGCTCATGAATGAATTCAATCGCGCCAATGTCCACGCCGCGTGTGGGTTGGCCCACCAGCAATACTTTCGGCGCTTGGTTGAACTCACGCGCTAGGATTAGCTTTTGCTGGTTGCCACCGGAAAATTTTGAGGAGCGCAAATTCGGATTGGGTGGGCGCACATCAAAGCGCTGCATCAAATCGTTTGTATCTCGCAGCATGGCTTTGGATTGTAGGAAAAGCCCCTTGCAATAAGCTGCTAAGCGCTCATAGCCGAGCACCGCAGATTCCCAAGCGCCGAACTGCAAGACCATGCCGCGCTCATGCCGATCTTCGGGCACATGCGCGAGGCCTAAATCGCGAGCGGTGATTGGATCAAGCCATGCGTTGGTCGAAAAATCCCGCTGCAAAACCGTCATCGTGCCCGAGGCAGGCCGCTTCATGCCCGAGACAATCTCCAGCAGCTCAGTTTGTCCATTGCCAGCCACGCCGGCGATGCCCACGATCTCGCCCGAGCGCAATTCAAAATGAATGTCGGCCAAACGCTGCACACCATGCGCATCACGAAAACTCAAGCCTTGCACGGCTATGCGCACAGGCGCATTTGTATCGTGCCCTGCCCGTGCAGGCGGCGCTTTGAGCTTGCGGCCGACCATCGCTTCGGCTAATTGCGTCACAGTCGCATCTTTGGCAGCGCATTCGTGCACCACACGGCCCGAGCGCATCACCGTCACTTGATCACACAAGGCCAGAACCTCCTTGAGCTTGTGCGTGATGATCAGAATCGTTTTGCCACGCTCGCGCAAGCGGCGCAAGACGACAAAGAGTTGCTCCGTCTCCTGCGCAGTGAGCACAGCAGTGGGCTCATCCAAAATCAAAATCCGTGCGCCGCGATGCAGGGCTTTGAGAATTTCGAGGCGCTGACGATCGCCAACAGACAAGTCTTCCACATGCTTGTCCAGATCCACCACCAAACCCGTCTCTTGCATCAGCGCTTGCAGCTTCGTGCGCGCATCGCTTTGCGCTTTGGGCAGCGAGAGAGAAGTTTCTACGCCCAGCACAATATTGTCGAGCGCACTCAAGTTATCCACCAACATGAAATGCTGATGCACCATGCCGATACCGAGGGCAATGGCTTCATGCGAGTTTTTGATCTTCGCGGGTTTGCCTTCAATCTCCATCTCGCCAGAGTCAGCGGTGTAAAAACCATAGAGGATCGACATCAGAGTGGATTTACCGGCACCGTTCTCGCCCACGATGCCGTGGATGGAGCCATTGGCCACCGTCAAATCCACATCCGCATTGGCCTGCACAGCGCCAAAGCGTTTGTTGATGCGGGCTAGTTTGACGGCTGTTGACGTGGTCATAAAGAAGAAAAAATACCAGAACGCGAAAGACGCGAAAACTACGCGAAAAATGCGAAAAAGAAAAATTCAAAAAAAGAAAAGGTTAACGCAAGAATTTCGCCAGTATCAACGAAAAAATGCAAAAGGGGATGAGCCTTTTGCATTCTTTTTTAGGATTTTTTCGCGACTTTCGCGTAGTTTTTGCTCTTTTCGCATTCCGGTATTTAAAGTGAGCTCAGATCATTCGCACTTGTTCGCAGCCATGTAATCCACAACTTTGATCTTGCCAGAGATGATGTCAGCCTTGGCAGCATCGACCTTCTTGCGCATGTCGGCAGTGACGAGTTTGTCGTTATTTGCGTCCATTGCGTAATCCACGCCGCCTTCTTTGAGGCCGAGGACGGTCATGCCTGGCTCATGCTTTTTCATCACGTTGTACACCGCCACTTCCACTTTCTTGAGCATGGATGTGAGCATCGTGCCAGGCTGAATGTGGTTTTGGTTGCTGTCTACACCGATGGCGAGTTTTTTCTCGTCTTTGGCTGCTTGGTACACGCCCATACCCGTGCCGCCAGCGGCTGCGAAGATCACGTCTGCGCCTTTGGCCATTTGTGCTTTGGCCAGCTCGCCGCCGCGTGCGGGGTCGTTCCAAGCTGCGCCGGTGGTGCCGGTCATGTTGGCAAAGGTCTCGACCTTGCCATTGGCAAATTTCGCGCCTTGCTCGTAGCCGCACTGGAAGCGGCGGATCAGAGGAATGTCCATGCCGCCGACGAAGCCGACCTTACCGGTCTTGGAGGCTTGAGCAGCCATCATGCCCACCAAGAAGCTACCCTCATGCTCTTTGAACACGACGGATTGCACATTCGGCTCTTTCACCACGAAATCGATGAT
>JBJTSL010000354.1:0-3596 GCA_046076625.1 Allobrachymonas sp. | reverse complement strand
GCCCGATTTGCCAAGACACGGGCATCGTCAACGTGTTCCTCAAAATCGGTATGGATGTGTGCTTTGAGGGCTGCGCTGCGTTTGGCGACGGGGCGCTCGATGACGTGATCAACGAAGGCGTGCGCCGTGCGTATAACCATCCTGACAACACGCTGCGCGCATCGGTCGTGGCCGATCCGCAGTTTGACCGCAAGAACACGAAAGACAACACGCCCGCCGTGATCTTCACCGAGCTGGTGCCCGGCAACAAGCTGGACATCACCGTCGCGGCCAAAGGTGGCGGCAGCGAGAACAAATCCAAGATGTACATGCTCAACCCCGGCGACAACGTGGTCGATTGGGTTTTGAAGAACGTGCCCACCATGGGCGCTGGCTGGTGCCCGCCGGGCATGCTGGGCATTGGCATCGGCGGCACGGCGGAGAAAGCCGTGCTCATGGCCAAAGAAAGCCTGATGGACGATTTGGACATGTATGAGTTGCAAGCCAAGGCAGCCAGCGGCGCGGCGCTGTCGAAGACTGAAGCGCTGCGCTTGGAATTGCATGAAAAAGTCAACGCCCTTGGCATTGGTGCACAAGGCTTGGGTGGCCTCACCACCGTGCTCGACGTGAAAATCAAAATGTATCCCACGCATGCCGCCAGCAAACCGATTGCGATGATCCCCAACTGCGCCGCCACGCGCCATGCACACCTCGTGATGGACGGCTCAGGCGCGGTCTATCTCGATCCGCCGTCGCTCGATCTCTGGCCAAACGTCAACTGGACGCCCGACACCCAAAAATCCAAGCGCGTGGATTTGAATACGCTGACGAAAGAAGAAGTCGCCAGCTGGAAGCCGGGCGACACCATTCTCCTCAATGGCAAAATGCTCACCGGCCGCGATGCTGCCCACAAACGCATCCAAACCATGCTTGCCGCTGGCGAAAAGCTGCCTGTCGATTTCACCAACCGCGTGATCTACTACGTTGGCCCCGTAGACCCCGTCAAAGGCGAAGCCGTCGGCCCCGCAGGCCCGACCACCGCCACCCGCATGGACAGCTTCACAGAAATGATGCTCGCGCAAACCGGCCTGATCGGCATGGTCGGCAAAGCCGAGCGCGGCCCCGTGGCCATCGAAGCCATCAAAAAGCACAAGAGCGCCTACCTCATGGCAGTCGGCGGCGCGGCCTACCTCGTCTCCAAAGCCATCAAAACCGCCAAAGTCGTTGGCTTCGCCGACCTAGGCATGGAGGCGATTTATGAGTTTGACGTGGTGGATATGCCGGTGACCGTCGCGGTGGATTCCGGCGGTACAAGTGCGCATATTACGGGGCCTGCGGAGTGGCAGAAGAAGATTGCGACTGGGGAATTTAAAGGGATTGAGCTAAATGCGGGCTGATCCTGATCGATGGCACGATGTGCTAGCGTTGCCCACTGTGTTGGAGCAGATGTGGCTGCTGCTGGTCAGCCAGTAAGCGCAATCCGCTCAAGTAGGAAAAAGACTGTCGGCAAGCCAATGTGCTGCTCGCTGCGGTGCCGCATTTCACGGAATGTAGCCATCCGCTGAGTGTGGATTTTGTGTTTGAACTGCCAGAGATGCTGTGGCCAACTTTTGATGCTTGGTGCGCCGAGCGGCAGTTTGTGCCAATGCCTTAAAGCGCGGTTTTTAAGCATTTTTGGCATCTAGCCGGCATAAAATAAGCATCATTTGCTATCAATTCGGGAGTATTTCATGTTTCATCCACTTCACTTTTCTTCGCCCAAGTTGCAGCGCGGCATGAGCAAGTTGCTGTTGCTGGTGTGCTTGGCCGGTGCTGCGTGGTATGGCTATCAAAAATGGGCGCCGGGCGGCGAAGCGCAGCAAATGGCCAAGCTGGTGGCTGGATTGGAGCCGAGCGATGTGATGATTTACGGCGCTTCTTGGTGCCCGCATTGCAAGGCAGCCAAAAAATGGATGGGTGAGCAGGGCATCAAGTTTGAGGAATGCGATGTACAGGCCAGCAAGACCTGCGCCGATCAGTTGATGAAGCTGGACCCCCAAGGCGGCATTCCGTATTTCATCGTCAAAGGCCAACACATCAAGGATGGCTTTGACGCGGCTGAGTTTGTGGCAGCGCTGAAGGCTGCACAGGGAGCGAAATCCAAATGACTTTGATGACTTCCATCAAGTCTGACACTTTGGCTTGCGCTTTACCAGAAACGCCGCAATGCCTTCACCGCCATTCGCACGATACAAGTTCTGCATAAAGGCATCGAGCTCTTCGCTGAGATGCTCCGTTAAAGGGCGCTCGGGCGCTTCGTGGATCAGTTCTTTGAGCGTGGTGGGCACTTGGGAGCGAGGGAGACGCGGGCTTCGGCGCTTTGCAGGGCTGCGGGCAGGGATTGGTCGGAGGGCGTGAGGTTTGTTTGACATCCAGTTGTCAATTATGTAAACTGGTTGTCAATTCATTCACTGTTGCTTAGAATGAAATCACTATGATTCGTCGCCTCTTACTGTCGCTCTCGGTTTTTGCAATGTGCATTTCAAGTGCGTTTGCACAAGAGAGCAGAGTTGTTTTGATCAATGGGTTTGAGGTAGCGGCTGCACAAGAGGCGGAAGTCTTTCAAATCTGGACTAAATCCAAAGAATTTTTGGAAAAACAGCCCGGCTACGTGAACACGCGACTACACAAGAATATTGATCCCAACGGCAAATTTCGGTTCATCAATGTAGCGGAATGGACTTCGCCGCAACACTTTCAGGCTGCAACCAAGGCCATGAATGAGAGCGGCGTGCCGAAAATGCCCGAGTCAGTTCGCTTCTCGCCTGGTTTGTTCAAAGTGGTGGCACAGTGACGCTTTTGCAAATGGGGCCCACGGTTGACCGACTCGTCGTATCTGTGTTTCAACTGAACGGTGCGCTATTAGAGGCTGGTGAACAAATCACGGCGCCCCTTGGCCTCACGTCCGCGCGCTGGCAGGTTATGGGCGCCCTCGACTTCGCCGAAGGCGCTCTGACGGTTCCGCAGATTGCTCATGCGATGGGCTTATCGCGGCAAGCGGTCTTGAAGCAGATCAAGCTATTAGCGAGCGATAGTCTCGTACAGAGCCAAAGCAATCAAGCGCATAAACGATCAGAGCTTTGGAGCGTCACGCCAGCCGGGCGGGCCAAATACGACGGTGTCATGGCAGCACAGCGCCGATTGGTGGCCGAGTGGCGCAAGGGTTTGACGCTGGCTGAGTTGGCTGAATGCACGCGGGTGCTGGAGATATTCTCACGATCCATTCAGCGAGCTAGCGAATCGACACCTAAGGCTACACCCCGTACTTCTCCTTCCACCCACCAAAGAAAGGCGACATCATGAATCCACCTCTTGCGTATCACAAAGCCCTCGTGACGCTTCATTGGCTGCTAGCGCTTTTGATCTCTTTCGCCCTGCTCATGGGCAGCATCTTTTTGGTGTCCCTACCGAATTCATCGCCAGACAAGATTTTTGCCTTGCGCGGACACATGATCGCTGGAGGGCTGATCTTGGTGCTAACGATCGTGCGCCTCATCGTAAGGATCCGGACGGCAACCCCCGCACCTGTCAGCACAGGAAACCCACTGCTCGACAAGATCGGTCGCTTGACGCACGTG
>JBJTSL010000353.1:0-4878 GCA_046076625.1 Allobrachymonas sp. | reverse complement strand
AAAACATCGGGTTTCTCGGCAGCAATTTTGGCTCAGGCGGCAACAACATCATCAGCTTGGCCGCCGGCGCCGAAGCCGGCACGGTCTCACCGGGTAAAGGGCTCAATTTCGGCGTAGCGCGGCAAACCAACGGGGTTTACGTGCTGGGCTTTCTTGCCCGCTTTCTGGAGAGCACTGGCGATGGCAATGTGCTATCCACTCCGAATTTGCTCACACTGGACAACGAAGAGGCTAAAATTGTTGTTGGCCAAAATGTGCCTTTCGTCACCGGCCAATTCACTAACACAGGAACCAGTGGCGGAGCGACCAACCCCTTCCAAACCATTGAACGCAAGGATGTGGGTCTCACCCTGCGCGTGAAACCTCAAATCAGTGAGAACGGTACGGTTCGGCTGCAAATCTTCCAAGAAGTTTCCAGCGTGCAAGCCAGCTCGGTGAACTCCGCCAGTGGCCTCATCACCAACAAGCGCTCGATTGAGAGCAATGTGGTGGTGGAAGACGGTGGCATCATCGTGCTGGGCGGTTTGCTTTCGGACGAGTTCTCGGGCAACCAAGAAAAAATTCCCGGCTTGGGTGATGTGCCCCTCTTTGGCAATCTCTTCAAAAGCGAGGCGCGCACCCGCAAGAAAACCAATCTGATGGTGTTTTTGCGGCCCATGGTGGTGCGCGATGCGCAGCAAACAGAAGCCCTGTCGCTGGATCGCTATGAATTCATGCGCGCCGGGCAAAAAGATGCGCAGCCAGCGCCGAGTGCGCCGCTGCGCATCAACGAAGCGCCCGTGATGCCACCTCAGTTGCCACCCAAGGCTTCTTCATCAACGCCGACGAAAGCGCCAGCGCCGCTGACGAGCGTTCCAACCCCAAAACCTTGACCATTCATGGCCACGAGTTACCCACTTCCCTATGGCTTTGCGCGAAGCCAGCAAGTGCTGTTGGCTGTACAAGACGATGCTTGCACACTCTGGATGAGTGAAGCCACCAGTCGTGCAGCCCTCGCAGAAATCATGCGAAAACACGGCTTGCCCGGCAATGGATCTATCTCTGTTGCTATTGAAAAGATACCATCTGAGGCACTCATCCAGCGCATTAGCTCGGCCTATGCGCAGGGCGAATCGAACGCCGCAGCCGTGGTGAGCGAGGTGCAAAGCGATGCGGACCTCTCGCGCATCATGCAAGAGTTGCCCGCCGTGGAAGACTTGCTCGAAAACGCCGACGACGCACCCATCATCCGCATGCTCAATGCCCTGCTCACGCAGGCCGCGCGCGATGGCGCGAGCGACATCCACATCGAACCCTATGAGCGCACATCGAGCGTTCGCTTCCGCGTCGATGGCACGCTGCGCGAAGTGGTGCAGCCCAATCGCGCCTTGCATGCAGCCCTGATTTCGCGCCTGAAAATCATGGCCGAGCTCGATATTGCCGAGAAGCGTTTGCCGCAGGATGGCCGTATCTCTTTGCGCATCGGTACGCGAGCGATGGATGTGCGCGTGTCCACGCTGCCTTCTGCGCACGGCGAGCGCGCCGTACTGCGCCTGCTTGATAAAACCGCCAGCAAGCTCACGCTCGAAGCGGTGGGTATGCAAGGCAACATGCTGCACAACTTTGAGCATTTGATCAAGCAGCCACACGGCATCATCTTGGTCACGGGTCCCACCGGCTCAGGAAAAACCACCACCTTGTATGGCGCCCTATCCAAAATGGATGCGAGCACCACCAACATCATGACGGTGGAAGACCCGATTGAATACGAGCTGCCCGGCATTGGCCAAACCCAGGTCAACAGCAAAATCGACCTTTCGTTTGCCAAGGCTTTGCGAGCTATCTTGCGGCAAGACCCAGATGTGATCATGATTGGCGAGATTCGCGATTTTGAAACCGCGCAAATCGCGATTCAAGCCTCGCTCACGGGCCATTTGGTATTGGCCACACTGCATACCAATGATGCGGCGAGCGCCGTCACGCGTTTGACCGATATGGGTGTTGAGCCTTTTCTGCTCAGTTCCTCGCTGCTCGGCGTGTTGGCGCAGCGCCTCGTTCGCAAACTGCAGATGCCTGGCGATTTGAGCAGTGACTATCAAGGCCGCACCGGCATTTTCGAGCTGCTCCTCGTGAACGATCAAATCCGTGATTTGATCCACAAAAGAGCTCCCGAAAGCGAAGTGCGCGCCGCAGCTTTGGCCAACGGCATGCAACTCATGCGCGAAGACGGCGAGCGACTCGTGCAGGGTGGCATGACCAAACTCGAAGAAGTCGTGCGCGTCACACGAGATTAAAGCCGCGAACTACCCATGCCCGCTTATCAATTTGAAGCCCTCGACGCGCAAGGCGACACCCGCAAGGGCGTGATTGAGGCTGATACCGTGAAGTCCGCCCGAAGCATGCTGCGCGCACAAGCTTTGGTGCCCATGGTGGTGGATGCCGTGGTGGGCCAAACGGCGCAAGACGGCAAAGATTGGAAGCAAATCAACCTCTGGCGTGGCCGCGCGTTTTCCAGCACCAAGCTGGCGGTGTGGACGCGCCAGCTCTCTGGCCTGCTATCTGCTGGTTTGCCGCTGGAGCGCGCACTCACTGCCTTGACTGATGAAGCCGAAGACGAGAAGCAACGCAACACCGTGGCCGCACTGCGCGCCGAGGTGAATGCCGGTTCTAGCTTTGCGAAAGCCTTGGCTCAACACCCGCGTGAATTCAACGACATTTACCGCGCGGTCGTGAGCGCGGGCGAAGCCTCGGGCCATTTGGATACCGTGCTGGAAAAGCTTTCCGATGATCTGGAAGAAAGCCAAGCGCTCAAGGCCAAACTCATTGGCGCATCCCTGTATCCGGCCATCGTCACGCTGGTGGCTTTGGTCATTGTGATCTTTCTGGTGACCTACGTCGTGCCGCAAGTGGCGGGCGTGTTTGCGGGCAGCAAGCGCGCCCTGCCTTGGCTCACCACCGTGATGCTGGCTATTTCCAGCTTTGCCAGAAGTTATTGGCTGTGGATGCTGATAGCTTCTATTTTGATAGCATTAGGCGCATATTTTGTGAGGGCAAATGAGCAAGTTTGGTTAAAAATCGATGCGGCTTGGCTGCGCTTGCCCGTGATTGGCAAGCTTGCCAAAATCTTCAATGCCGCACGCTTCGCCGCCACGCTGGGCATGCTCGCAGGTGCGGGCGTGCCGATTCTCAAAGCCCTGCAAGCCGCCGCGCAAACTTTGAATAACCGCGCCATGCGCGAGGATGCACTCAATGCCCACGCGCTGGTACGCGAAGGCGCGCCGCTTGCGAGTGCGCTTGCGCAAAAGAAAAACTTTCCCGGTTTGATCGCCATGTTTGCACGCTTGGGCGAGCAAACCGGCGAGCTGCCTGCCATGCTGCAACGCGCGGCCAAGCAACTGTCCAGCGAGGTGCAGCGCCGCTCGATTGCACTGGCTACGATTCTGGAACCCCTGCTGATTGTGGCCATGGGTGTGGTGGTGCTGCTGATAGTGCTGGCGGTGATGCTGCCGATCATTCAGCTCAATCAGCTGGTGAAATAAATGGGCGCTTCGTTGCAGGGCAAACTCGTCGTCGCGATTTCATCTCGCGCGTTGTTTGACTTGGAAGAAGAAAACCGCGTCTTCGAGCAGGCCAACGACAAGGCCTACATGGCCATGCAAATGGATCGGATCGATCTGCCCGCTCAACCCGGCGTGGCCTTCTCGCTGGTCAAAAAACTGCTGGCTTTCAACAGCGAAAGTGCGCAGCGCGTGGAAGTGGTGATCCTCTCTCGCAACGACCCCGTGAGCGGCCTGCGCGTGATGAAAAGCGCCGAGCATTACAAACTGCCGATAGTGCGCTGTACGTTCACGCGTGGCGAGCCGCCTTGGCGCTATTTGCGCCCTCTCAATGCGAATTTGTTTCTCTCCGCCAAAAGCGAAGATGTGCGTTCTGCTCTGTCCAACGGCTTTCCAGCCGCCACGGTCGCCACCCGATCCGTCAAAGCCAGCGATTTGCATCCGCATGAAGTGCGCATCGCTTTTGACGGCGATGCGGTGCTGTTCAGCGATGAAGCCGAGCGGGTCTATGCCAAAGGCGGCCTCGACAAATTCATCAAAAACGAAGTCAAAAAAGCCGACCAACCTTTGCCGCCCGGCCCCTTCAAACCTCTGCTCGAAGCCCTGCATCGCCTGCAAAGCGAAGGCACAGCCAGCATGCGTATCCGCACAGCCCTTGTGACTGCGCGTAGCGCACCAGCGCATGAGCGCGCGATTCGCACACTCATGGCATGGAACATCACCGTGGATGAGGCGATGTTCCTCGGCGGCTTGGAAAAAGGCGAATTTCTGCGCGAATTCGAGCCCGATTTTTTCTTCGACGACCAAACCGGTCATGTGCAATCCGCCGCCGACCATGTGCCCGCTGGCCATGTGGAGTCGGGTGTGCGAAACAACTGACCTGATTGCGTTAAACCACTTTCACGCCCATGCCTGGTCCGTTGTAGGTCAACTCCATAAAGCTTTTGAATGCTGCGACGGCTGGCGCTAATTCGCGGCCACGCTGCCAAGTCAAACCGATTTCAATCGGTGGCAAGCCTTCTTGCAAAGGTCGGGTGTCAATACGTAAACCTTCACGCGAGAAGGGACGATAAGCCACATCGCTGAGAATGGTTACAGCCATGCCTTGCGCCACTAAGCTGCGCAGCGCCTCCATCGAGGAAGTGACATAGGCAATGTGGGGTGTGAGCCCCGCTTCTTTCCAAAAGCGCATGCTGTTGCGTTGCACTTCATCGGCATCATAAATGGCATACGGCTCGCGGGCGACATCGTGCAGCGAGACGTGGCGACGTTGCAGCAAAGGATGATCTGCGCAGAGCCAAAGCTGCCGCCGCGAGCGTGTGAGCGCGACGGCATCGAGTGC
>JBJTSL010000352.1:0-6510 GCA_046076625.1 Allobrachymonas sp. | reverse complement strand
GCAGCCGCGTCGGCAAAACGGTCCAGCTTGGATTTGGCCAAGGCCTTGGCCACCACAGAGTCAAGCGAGGGGGGCAATGCGCCCACGATCTGGCTCGGCGGGGTAGGGTCTTCCTTGACGATTTTGGAGACGATGTCCAGATAGCCTTCACCATCAAAAGGACGCACACCGGTGAGCAACTGATACAGCACGATGCCAGCGGAGAACAAATCCGAGCTGGAATCCACGCCCTTGCCAGCCACCTGCTCGGGCGACATGTACTTGAGCGTGCCCACGGTGCCGCCACTGGTCTTGGTGGCTTCGCCAGAATCGGTGATGCGTGCCACGCCAAAATCGGTGAGCTTGATGCGGCCTTCCTTGGTCAGCAGCATGTTCGCGGGCTTGATGTCGCGGTGGATGATTTTGTGCTTATGCGCGTAATCGAGCGCGGCCAGCAAATCAGCCATCATGTAGGCTGTTTGCTCCAGCGAGAAGCGTTTGCCGGAATCCAGAAAGTGCTTGAGGTCTTCGCCTTGCACGAACTCCATCACGATGTAGGCAGTTTGCCCCGTTGCATCCACATGCGTGTCGGAGTCATAGACGCTCACGATATTCGGGTGCTGCAGGCGGCCTGCCGAGCGCGCTTCGGTTTTGAAGCGTTGCTCGTATTCGGCAATTTCCGTGGTGGCCATGCCCACCACGCGCACCGTCTTGATGGCCACGCGGCGATCCAGATTCGGGTCACGCCCCTCATACACCACGCCCATCGCGCCCTGGCCGAGCACGCGCACGATGTCGTAGCGGCCCAGATGGGAGATCGGTGGGGGAAGGTCAGCCATGGCTCAGTATCAAAAGATGGTTGTATCAAGCATTCTAAGCTGGCAAGGGCTTGTAACCCTAACCCTTTGGCTACCCAAGCGTTGTAACAGGCCCCAGATCGTGCAAAAGTGTGTCACGTGTGAGCAACACCACCTGGTCATCACCTGCACTAGTCTCTAGCCACACCGACTCTAGTCGGGGGAAGGCAGCCTCAAAATACCCGCGTTCGTTGCCGATTTCCAGCACCAGTACAGCCTCTTCGCTCATGAGGGTGGGCGCGGCTTGCAAGAGCGGGCGAATGAAATCCATGCCGTCTACTCCGCCAGCCAAGGCGATTTGCGGCTCGGCCAAGTATTCAGCCTGCAAAGCGCTCATGCTCAAACTGTTCACATACGGTGGGTTGCACAAAATCAGATCGTAAGGTTGGCCATCGAATCCGCTGCATTGCGCCAAGCCATCGGAGAGCTGCAGACTGATGCGATGCTCCAATTTGTGTTTGGCCACATTGATACGAGCTACTTCCAAGGCATCGGCGCTCAGGTCAGCGCCCTGCACCAAGGTATCTGGCCACGCCATAGCCGCCAACACGGCCAAGCTGCCATTGCCGGTGCACAAATCGAGCACATAGCGGGTCGATTCGTTCAGCCAAGGGTCGATGCTGGCATCGGCGATCAATTCCGCAATGAAGCTGCGCGGCACGATCACGCGCTCGTCCACATAAAACGGCACGCCTTGCAACCAAGCCTCTTGCGTGAGGTAAGCGGCGGGTTGGCGTGTCTCGATGCGTGCTCTCAAAAGCGTAGCAATCTGCGCAGATTCTGTGGCGGCAATTGGCCGATTTTGCTCTGAATCGAGACTGTCCAAGGGGAGCTGGAGGGCATGCAGCACGAGCCAAGCCGATTCATCAAACGCATTGGTCGTGCCGTGGCCAAAGCTCACGCCTGCGGCGTCCAGCAGCTGGGCCGCTTGTTCAATTTCTTGCAGTACTGTGCTCACATCACGCCTTCAAACATCATCACATCCACCTTCTCACCGATACTCACATGACCTTGATCATGGTGTAGCACGATCAGGCCGTTGGCAGCCACCATGCTGGAGAGCACCCCCGAGCCTTGGTTGCTGCTGGTGGTGCGCACTTGCAAACTGCCGTCTGGCGCTCGGCTCACTAAGCCGCGTTGGTATTCTGTGCGACCGGGTTTCTTGCGCAAGCTCTCTTGGCTGGCTGCTTGCAAATACAACGGCTGGCCGGCATATTTCTCAGCATTTGCGCCGCTCATGCGAAGCAAGGCTGGGCGCACGAAGGCCAGCATGGTCACCATGGTGGCCACGGGGTTGCCGGGAAGGCCAAATAAAACGCTATCTTTTTGATAGCTAATTGCACTGATTTTTTGCCGACCAACAGCAGTTTTCTCTCTCAAAATTCGCCCCACGGCCATCGGACGGCCTGGGCGCATCGCAATCTTCCAAAACGCCACATCACCGAGTTTTTTCATCATTGCCTTGGTGTGATCGGCCTCACCGACGCTCACGCCGCCACTCGTGATCACCAAATCGGCCTGCAAGGCCGCATGCATGAAAGCTGTCTCCAAAGCTTCTACCGAATCGCGCACCACGCCCAGGTCGATCACTTCATGTCCCCAGCGTTTGAGCAACCCGATCACGGTGTAGCGGTTTGAGTCATAAATCGCGCCCTCTCGCGGCTCATCACCCAAACTCAGCACCTCATCGCCAGTGGAGAAATACGCGACTTTGAGCTTGCGAAACACCTGCACCGTTGGCATGTTCAAACTGGCCAGCAGCCCCAGCGCAGCGGGTGCAAGCTGCTCGCCCTTGGAGAGCGCGATACTGCCTGCCATCAGGTCTTCACCCGCCAAGCGCCGGTTGTCTCCCGCCTTGAGAGCACCCGCTGGGATACTGACCAACTCGCCTTCAACGCTGCACATTTCCTGGGCAATCACGGTGTCCAAACCGACGGGCATGATCGCTCCCGTCATGATCTTCACGCACTGCCCAGCTTGCACCGTGCCTTGCCAAGCCTCGCCCGCCAAAGCCGTGCCCACGACTTTGAGCCGAGTCGCCTGCCCAGATGAGAGTTGAGAGCCCGCAAACGCAAAGCCATCCATGGCTGAGTTGTCATGCGGCGGAACCGAGATCGGCGAGATCACATCGTGTGCCAACACTCGGTCCAAGGCCTGCGTCAGCGGCAATTCTTCTGTTTCAGTGACGGGCTGCACCAAAGCCACCAAAAATTCATTGACCTTACCCGCGGGCAAGGCTGAAGCGTCGTAGCCTTGCAGAGCGGCAGCAATTTCACTAAGAGATTTCATGAAGGCTGATTGTCTCGCAATGCGGCCAGATCCAACCGCATATGCAATTTGTCAAAAAACTGAGCCTGAACCCGAATGGCTCGGGGAAGCAAACCGTAAGGGATAAAGCCGGCACGTTCGTAAAGACGCACGACATGCGTGTTGGACGCAGTGACAGTCAAGATCAGTTGGTCAATCGTCTCATTGGCTTGGGCGATTTGTATACAGCGTGCAACAAGCTGCCTTGCTACGCCCCGCCGCTGGGCGGATTTAACCACCATCACCGCCGTGACGTGCGCAATATGGCGCTTCTGTGGCCGTACATCGCGATCACGCTCCATCGCAATCGTGCCGAGTAATTGACGATCCGCATCAAAAGCGCCCAAGATGAAATGCCCGCTGCTTGCATCGCCTAAGCGTGACGTAAAAGCCTCTGGCGGTTTGTGTTTCTCTGTGGCGTAGTCAGAGGTGAAGGCCTCCGGATAGCGCTGCAATGAGGCATTGCGCAGGCTCACAAAAGTAGGTAAATCTTGGCTTGTCAGGAGGCGAAGCGTGAGCGCGCGTGTTGACAGATCAGCCATGCACTTCTGCCTCGCCGTGCTTGGCCAGCAGCTCCATGAGTTTTTTGCGGATCAAGATGCCGGGGCGATCTGAATCCATCGAGTATTCGATGCCACGGCGACGCAGGTCGATCACAGCATCGGGGTCGGTGGATTCGAGAATGTCCTTGTCTTCGCGGGTGATGGCTTCATCAAAGTCGATCAGCATTTGCGCGGGGCAGTCTTCTTCTTTGTCGTTGCGCAGAAGCCATTGGCAAAGCTGGATATTGCCATCGTCGATCGGCGTGAAGCTGTTGATGATGATGTGGCGTCTGCCCGGTCTGCCATTCTCTGAAGGGTATTCAATATCCAAGCGGCGGGCAAAGGGCAGGAAATAGGCATTGCGCATATGCCGTGTCGTCGTCTCGCTGCTCACGCCGCTGATGCGCTGGAATTGCACCGGGTTCGCTGCATCAATGATCGTTTCGGCATAAAAGCCGGTCTCGTTTTCCACCAGCTCATACTTGCTCGGCTTCGGGTTGGCTGCGATGCCAAACGTGGCGCGGTGCACAAAGCTGAAATGCGCATTGTCGAAGGAGTTCTCCAGCGCACGCATCGGGCTGGTGGCCCAGCGCTCGTAAAACTGGAAGATCGTGCGGTAGCTTGGGTCTGAGAACTCGGACACCTCGGGAATATTGGCCAGTGGTTCATCCAGCGCCACCCACGCGTAGCCATACTTGGCTTGGCAGCGATAGGCAGTCGTTTTGTAATCTGCCGGAATTTCGCGCTCTGGTTCGTACTGAGGAATGCGAATCACGCGCCCGCTTGGTGCGTATGTCCAACCGTGGTAGCCGCACTGCAGATTGCCTTGTGCACAAGCGTCGCCATTCGCATCTACGCACCAGCCTTTGGAGAGCTTCGCGGTACGGTGGCAACAGCGGTCTTTCAAGGCAACAGGTTGACCTTGCCCGTCGAAAAACAGCACAATACTTTCGCCAATCAAGGTAAATTGCTTGGGGCCGTCGTTCAAGGCGGAAAGCGGCATGACAGCATGCCAAAATTTGCGCAGAACGGGTTGTTTCGTGACCAGCATGTGAGTCGCTGAGCGCCTGAATGCGCTTAAGCAATCTCATTTTGGCAGGAAATCAGGTCGTGAAAAACTTCTTGAGCTTGTCGCCCCAAGTTTCTTCATTCGGCGAATGCTTCGCGCCGCCCTTACGAATCGACTCATCAAACTCTTTCATGAGCTTGCGCTGATGCTCGGTGAGCATCACCGGTGTTTCAACCGCCACGTGGCAATACAAATCGCCGGGGTAGGAGGAGCGCACGCCTTTGATGCCTTTGCCGCGCAGGCGGAAGGTTTTGCCGTGTTGCGTGCCGTCGGGGATATCGATGCCGACCTTTCCGAGCTTGTTGTCAGCTTCTTCGGATAGCGTGGGCACTTCAATTTCGCCGCCCAGCGCGGCCGTGGCGAAACTGATCGGCACCTGGCAATGCAAATCATCGCCATCGCGCTCAAAAATATCGTGTTTGCGCACACGAATCTCGATATACAAATCGCCGCTGGGCCCGCCGTTCGTACCTGGCTCACCATTGCCCGCGCTGCGAATACGCATGCCATCGTCAATGCCCGAAGGAATTTTGACTTCCAGCGTCTTTTGATTCTTGATCTTGCCCACACCGTGGCAACTCGTGCAAGGCTCAGGGATAAGCTTGCCCGTGCCTTTACAGGTCGGGCAGGTTTGCTGCACAGCGAAGAAGCCTTGGCGCATTTGCACTTGGCCATGGCCTTGGCAGGTAGTGCAGGTGATCGGCTTGGTGCCGGGCTTGGCGCCACTGCCACCGCAGGTGTTGCAATTGTCCCAGCTCGGGATGCGCAGTTGCGCATCTTTGCCAAAGGCCGCCTCCTCGAGCGACACTTCCATCGCATAGCTCAAATCTGAGCCGCGATACACCTGCCGCCCACCTCCTTGGCCACGATTTCTTCCGCCAAACACATCGCCAAAGACATCGCCAAAGGCTTCCGCAAAGCCACCAAAGCCTTCTGGCCCGCCGCCGGGCCCGCGCATGTTCGCGTCGACCCCTGCATGGCCATACTGGTCGTAAGCCGCGCGCTTGTCTGCATCCGAGAGCATCTCGTAGGCTTCTTTCGCTTCTTTGAATTTTTCCTCAGCCACTTTGGCCGTATCGCCCTGATTGCGGTCAGGATGGTGCTTCATCGCGAGTTTGCGATAGGCTTTCTTGATGTCCTCATCCGAGGCGTTTTTTGGAACACCCAAGATTTCATAAAAGTCGCGTTTGGCCATGGCTTGTATTCTTTTGCAATTTGTTTGGCAAAACGCCGCGAAGACCTTTTTCAGGTCAACGCGGCGGTTACTGTGCCGAAAAATTAGGCTTTCTTCACTTCCTTGACTTCCGCGTCCACCACATTGTCGTCGGCAGGCTTTTTCTCGCCACCGTCTTGAGCGGCTGTTTGTGCGCCAGCTTGTTGGGCGGCTTGGTTGGCCTGCATATCGGCATACATCTTTTCGCCCAGCTTTTGCGCAGCGATGCCCAGAGCCGCTGACTTTTGTTCAATCGCGGCTTTGTCTTCGCCTTTCAGAGCTTCTTCCAGCTCTTTGGATGCGGCTTCGATTTTGTCTTTCTCGCCGGCTTCCAGTTTGTCGCCATACTCGCCCAAGGATTTCTTGGTGCTGTGCAATGCGGCTTCGGCTTCGTTGCGGGCCTGGACGAGTTCGAGTTTTTTCTTGTCGTCTTCGGCATTCAATTCAGCGTCTTTCACCATCGCTTGGATCTCGTCTTCCGAGAGACCCGAGTTGGCCTTGATGGTGATTTTGTTTTCTTTGCCGGTGCCTTTGTCTTTGGCG
>JBJTSL010000351.1:0-4638 GCA_046076625.1 Allobrachymonas sp. | reverse complement strand
ATGTCGGCTTCAAACAAAGGCCGCGCGCCGAAGGCTGCATCGACACTCGCGCCATCCTTCAACAGCATGCTTTCATACAACTTGCCCCAAACCGGCTGCGTCGCATTGAAGCGCTTTTGCACAGCCGGATTGGTCAAGCCCGCCTTGTACCCCACCAGTTTTGCGCCCTGCTTTTCCATCAGCGCCGTGAGCTTGCCTCGGGTGCAATCGCCCGCCGCATCGTTCAGGCCCTCAGGGTTGGCGGCTGGGGTTTTGGCGATGTAGCTGGCAAACAGGGCGGCCACTTCGGTATCGCTCATGCAAGCCTGCGCGGTGGGCGATAAAACCATCAGCGCCAGCGTGAAAATAGAAAGCGTAGGTTGAATGCGCATGCTTGCTCCTCGTTGTACAGTTGCCCTATCGTACAGAAAATTCGGAGACATGCCGCATGGCTATCATCTACTTCATCACCCAAATCCAGTTTGACCACGGCGCGATTTCTACGCTCAAAGCCGAATGCGAGCGCGTGGGCATCTCGCGCCCCTTGATCGTGACCGACAAAGGCGTGCGCGCTGCGGGCATTGTGGACAAAGCCATTGCCGCGCTGGGTGCCCAACCCGCCGCCATCTTCGACGATGTACCCAGCAACCCCACAGAAGCTGCCGTGCAAGCAGGTTTGCTAGCCTACCGCGCAGGAAATTGCGACGGCATCGTCCCTGTGGGTGGCGGCTCGGCGATTGATTGCGCCAAGGGCATCGCCATCTTGACTCCCCAAGGCGGCGTGCTCAAAACCTACGCCACCATCGAAGGCGGCTCGCCCCGCATCAGCGCCGACATTGCCCCTATCATTGCCGTGCCCACCACCAGCGGTACAGGCTCCGAAGTCGCGCGCGGCGCGATCATCATTGTGGAAGACGGTCGCAAACTCGGCTTTCACTCGTGGAACCTCGTGCCCAAAGCCGCCATTTGCGACCCCCAGCTCACGCTCGGCCTGCCCTCCGGCCTCACCGCCGCGACGGGCATGGATGCGATTGCGCACTGCGTCGAAGCATTCCTCGCCCCGGCATTTAACCCCCCGGCAGATGGCATCGCCCTAGATGGCCTGCGCCGAGGCTGGGCGCACATCGAGCGAGCCACCAAAAACGGTCAAGATCAAGAAGCACGCTTTCACCTGATGAGCGCTAGCATGCAAGGCGCGATGGCCTTCCAAAAAGGCCTAGGCTGCGTGCACAGCCTCTCCCACAGCCTGGGCGGCGTGAACCCTAAACTGCACCACGGCACACTCAATGCCATGTTCCTGCCCGCCGTCGTGCGCTATAACGCAAGCGCCGAATCCGTGCAAAAAGAAGACCGCTTGAACCGCATGGCTCAAGCGATGAACCTCACATCTGGCAGCGACGTCATCCCCGCACTGCAAGATATGGTGCACCGCCTCGGCCTGCCACGAGGCCTTTCTGACTTGGGCGTTGGCACCGATCTCTACGAGAAAATCATCGATGGCGCAATGAATGACCACTGCCACAAAACCAATCCCCGAATCGCCACACGGGAGGAATATGCGGGGATATTGGGCGAGTCGATGAAGATCTAGCTAAAGATTCACCTACCAACGGTTTCTCTCGAAGTACTCAACAGTTATGTTACGGTCCCTAGTCATCACAATACTGAGTCTCGCTTTACTTGGCGGCTGCGACGCTCCGCAAAGTCAGCGCGTTAAAGATATCACTCAACAATTAACAGGCACATGGCAGCGAGATGATGGCTCTGAACCTATAACGAAGAGGGTCTTGAAGTTAGAAGCCGACGGGAAGTTCGTGGAGAACATCGAAGTAACGCAATCTGGAAGGGCTTCAGAACGCATGGAGTTTTCCGGCGAATGGTCCTATGATGGAACAAACCTCAAGCGCCGCTTTCTGAAAGAAAACGGACGCCAATACTCGGGTGGTGGGATGCGATTCGCTACGTTCCCTCTGGTGTCAGTGAGCACGACCGAATTCGTCGTTGACGACAACATAGCGAAAGCTAGGGTAACGTATCGCAGAATTTCTGGATAGCCCGCTGATTTTCACGACCGAAACTTCGACGTGATCGGATAGCGCCAATCCTTACCAAAACTCCGATGCGTCACGCGGATGCCCACTGGGGCTTGGCGGCGCTTGTACTCGTTGATTTTGATCAGGCGGGTGACTTTTTCGACGTCTTCTTTGGCAAAGCCGGCGGCGATGATGCTCTCGATGCTTTGGTCGTTTTCCATGTAGCGCTCCAAAATCGCGTCGAGCACGTCATACGGCGGCAGGCTGTCTTGGTCTTTTTGGTCGGCGCGCAGCTCGGCGCTGGGTGGGCGGGTGATGATGCGCTCAGGAATCGGGTTGCTGCCCGTGCCATAGGGGTCGTTGGCGTTGCGCCAGCGGGCGAGTTCGAACACCGTGGTCTTCAATACGTCTTTGATCACGGCGAAGCCGCCGGCCATGTCGCCATAGAGCGTGCAGTAGCCGGTGGCCATTTCGCTTTTGTTGCCGGTGGTGAGCACGATGGAGCCGAATTTATTGCTCAGCGCCATGAGCAGCGTGCCGCGAATGCGGGCTTGGATGTTTTCTTCGGTGGCGTCTTCCGCGCGGCCTTTGAACTCACCGGCCAGCGTGCTGTTGAAGGCTTCAAACATGGGCAAGATGGAGATTTCGTCGTAGCGCACTGCAAGGCGCTTGGCCATCTCGCGGGCGTCGATCCAGGAAATGTCAGCCGTGTAGGGCGAAGGCATCATCACGGTGCGCACCTTGTCTTTGCCCAAAGCATCCACCGCAATGGCCAAGACGAGTGCCGAATCAATACCACCCGAGAGGCCGAGCAAAGCGCCGGGAAAGCCGTTTTTGCCGATGTAATCGCGCACGCCGAGCACCAGTGCATCCCACAAATCCGCCAGATCGCTGCGCGGTGCGGGCCCTGCTGCGCCTGAAGATGCTACCAAATCAATAGCACTCTGCGTAGATTCTATGAAGGCGAGCGGCTGTTTTTTCTCTAAAAACAGCAGTTCTTCTTGAAAGCTGGCCGCTTGCGCTGCCAACAAACCATCGGCCTTCAAAGCAAACGAGCAGCCTTCAAACACCACTTCGTCTTGCCCGCCCACGCAATGCGCATAGACCAGCGGCACGCCGCAGGCAAGCGCGCGTTCGCGCATCTGCGCGTGACGCTCTGAGCCTTTGCCCACATGCCATGGCGAGGCATTGATCACCACCAACAGTTGAGCGCCCGCCTCTTTTGCCAAACGCGCAGGCTCCTCAAACCACGCGTCCTCGCAAATCAGCAGCCCAACGCTCACACCCGCCACTTGAAACACGCAGCTGCCCTGCCCCGGCGCGAAATAGCGCCGCTCGTCAAACACTTGGTAATTGGGCAGCTCGCGCTTGGCATAGGTTTCAATGCGCCGCCCTTCAAGCAAGACGCTGGCTGCATTATGCCGGCGCTGCACGCTCACACTTTTTCCGCGAATCTCCGATCCCGTGGGATGCCCGACGATCACGTGCAAACCCTGCAAGTCTGCCAGCTCAAAAGCCACACGCTGCACCGCCTCATCACAAGCCTTCATAAAAGCCGGCCGCAACAGCAAATCTTCGGGCGGGTAGCCGCAAATGGACAGCTCGGGCGTGACAACCAGCCGTGCACCTTGCGCATAGGCCTCGCGCGCCGCCGCGATGATTTTGGCGGCATTGCCCGCAAGGTCTCCCACGGTCAGGTTTAATTGAGCCACGCAGAGTTTCAAATTCGATTCATTCACAGCAAAGAGCCTTTAGGCGACACGATTCACACATGACAGTCCACACGAATTATGTCACCCGCATCCACAGCTCGCCGCTGGAGATCGATGCCGCGCAGTGGAACGCCTTGCTGGCTCAGAGCGATGCGCCCACGCCCTTTATGCGCCACGAATACCTCGCCGCGCTGCATAGCTCAGGCTCTTCTGTGGAGGAGACGGGCTGGCAGGCGCAGTTTGTGGCGCTGTACTCAAAGGATGGCGCAGAGCTTCTGGCAGCCTGCCCGCTGTATCTGAAGACACATTCCTACGGCGAGTATGTGTTTGACTGGGCTTGGGCGCGGGCGTACCAAGAGAACGGGCTGGCGTATTATCCCAAGGCGGTGGTCGCCGTGCCGTTCACACCGGTGCCTGGGACGCGATTTTTATACAAAAACGGCTTCTCGCCGGCAAATTTAATGTGCGAAGTGCTCTCTTTTTGTGAGCACCAGGGAATTTCCTCTGTGCATGCCTTGTTTGCATCCGAGGGCGATCAAGCCATCGCCACGCAAGAAAAGCTCATGCTGCGAGAGACCGTGCAGTTTCACTGGACAAATGCTCAATACACTGACTTCGATACTTACCTCAGCACCCTCGCTCAAGACAAACGCAAGAAAATCCGCGCTGAGCGCCGCAAGGTGAGCGAAGCAGGCGTGACATGGCGCTGGGCACGGGGCGCAGACATCACCAACACCGATTGGGATTTTTTCTACACCTGCTACGAACGCACCTACCTTGAACACGGCAACCCGCCCTATCTGTCCAGAGCGTTCGTAGCAGGTGTAGAAAAAATCCCAATCGGTGTTGGTGATGTCTGCGCCCCGTGCCCAGCGCCATGTCACGCCTGCTTCGCTCACCTTGCGGCGCTCAGC
>JBJTSL010000350.1:0-3864 GCA_046076625.1 Allobrachymonas sp. | reverse complement strand
CGACCGCGTGGTGGTGATGACGAGTCGCCCCGGAAAAATCAAAGAGATTTTGGATGTGAAAAGCATCCGCGAAGCAGAAGGCTGGGACCTGCATCCATAAATTGAAGATGTGATGGATTTGGCCTCTTTCGTCCATCTGCGCACCAGCATTTGGAAATCGCTGCGCGAAGAGCATGGCAGCGCTGACCATTAGCCGATTTAACCACCACCAGGAGACATGTATGTTGAAGAAAACGATTGTGGGCCTTGCAGCCGCTGTGGCCATGGGCACATCCTTTGCCCAAGCACTCACACCCATCAAGATCAGTTACCAGCCCTCGCTGTATTGGGCTATGCCTTTCCACGTGGCTACTGAAAAAGGCTGGTGGAAGGAAGTGGGGCTTGCACCTGAGTTCAGCACCTTCCCGGCTGGTGTGCCGCAAATCGCCGCATCTGCCGCCAAATCTTGGGATGTGGGCGGCACAGGCTCTGTGCCCGCGGTGCTGGGGCATGTGCGCTTTGGCATCAAAACCATTGGCGTGACCAATGATGAGTCCGCTGGCAATGCGTTGGTGGCCAGCGGTAAGAATGCCGCAGAGTTTGCCAAAGATCCCACAGCCGCTCTGCGGGGTCAAACCATCACAAGCACGCAAAACTCCACAGCAGACTACGCCGTGCAGTCTTGTTTGAAGCGCTATGGTTTGAAGAAAGCCGATGTGGTCATGAAGAACATGGGCCAAGCCGAAATCATTTCTGCCATTTCATCCAACAATTCTGATTTGGCTGGCATGTGGGCTCCAAACATTTACACGGTGGAGGAAAAAGCCGGTGCCAACGTGTTGTGCAGCGGTAAAGAAGGCGGCGCTGTCGTGCCTGGTGCTTTGATCGCACGTGGCGACTATGCCAAAGAGAATCCGCAAAACGTAGCCAAGTTTTTGGCAGTCTACCTGCGTGCTTGGAAATGGATGAATGCCAACAAGCCGCAAGCCATTGCGATGATGAAGGACTTCTATGCCAAAGGCGGTGTGAGCATTAGCGAAGCCTCCATGAAGAAGGAATTCGACACGCGCCCCACCTTTGATCTGAGCCAACAGCTCAAGATGATGGAACGCAAAAACAGCAACTCCCAGGTGGATGCTTGGTTCGCGCAAATCGCCGTGTTTATGCGCGAAACCGGTGCACTACCGACGATTCCCCAAGTACAAGATTTCGTCACTGACGATTACATGAAACTCGTGCAAGCCGATCCCAAGCTGCGCGAATTTGCCAACAGCACCAAGTAATTTTTCACCCAGATTGCAGGCAGCCAGCTTGCTGGCTTAGCCGCTGCATTCTTCATTGATGGAGATTGTTGTGAGTATTCAATATCTAAAAAAAGCGACCAAGACACCCGAAACCGAAACAGCCAACGCGCAGAGCGTGGTCAATGAGATGCTGGCTGAGATCCAGAACAAGGGTGAAGCAGCCGTGCGTCATTACGCCAAAAAATTGGACGCTTGGGACAGCGAGTTTCTCGTCTCGCGCGAGCAACTCGACCAAAATGTACAAAAAGTTCCAGCCTCCGTGCGGGCTGACATTGACTTTGCCATCAAACAAGTGTTTGACTTTGCCACTGCGCAACGCAAATCAATCAGCAACTTTCAAACCGAATTGCATCCCGGTGTGACCGCAGGCCAGCGTGTGCTGCCTGTGAATGTGGCGGGCTGCTATGCACCAGCGGGCCGCTATGCGCACATTGCATCAGCCTACATGGGTGTGGCCACTGCGAAAGCTGCTGGCGTGAAAAAGATCATCGCCTGCTCTGGGCCTTTTCGCGGTGGACCGATGCATCCGTATTTGATGTATGCCTTTGACAAAGCCGGCGCCGATGTGATCATGACGCTGGGTGGCGTGCAGGCGATTGCCACCATGGCCTACGGCTTGTTCACAGGTCAACCGGCTGATGTGATTGTTGGCCCTGGCAACAAGTTCGTGGCCGAAGCCAAGCGCAGCTTGTTTGGCAAAGTGGGCATTGATGTGTTCGCTGGGCCTTCAGAGGTGGCCGTGATTGCAGATGAAACGGCTGATCCCGCGATTGTGGCCAGTGATTTAGTGGGCCAAGCTGAGCATGGTCATGAATCGCCTGCGTGGCTCTTCACCACCGATGAAAAACTGGCACGCGATGTGATGGCACGTATGCAACCTCTCATTGACTCCCTGCCCCCGATTGCCCGCGATGCCGCAGGCGCTGCTTGGCGTGATTACGGTGAGGTGATCCTTTGCTCTACGCGCGAGGAAATAGCTCAAATCTCTGACAAGTATGCCTCTGAGCATTTGGAGGTTCACACCAAGGATCTGAATTGGTGGTTGGAAAATCTCACCTGCTATGGCTCACTCTTCTTGGGCGAAGAAACCACGGTGGCCTATGGTGACAAAGCCAGCGGTCCCAACCATGTGCTTCCCACCAAAGGCGTAGCGCGCTATTCGGGCGGCCTGTCAGTGCATAAGTTCATGAAGACCCTCACTTGGCAACAGATGACGCGAACGGCAGCACGCGATATCGGCTTGCCCACCGCACGAATTTCTCGCTTGGAAGGCATGGAAGCACATGCTCGCACAGCAGATGATCGTTTAGCGAAATACTTCCCCGGCGAGAAATTTGAGCTGGGTGAGCCGGTGTCGGCATGAGGACAGCATGAACATCGCCCAGCTCTTCAGCCTCAAGGGGCGCACCGCCTTTGTGACAGGGGGCAACTCCGGCATTGGCGAAGCGATGGCCACCGCGCTGGGCTTGGCTGGCGCCAAGCTCATACTCGGCGCACGCCGGGCAGATGCACTCACTGCGGCAGCTGACCGCCTACTGCAACAAGGCATCGAGGTGCAATGCTTGCCCTGTGACTTAGCCGACATTTCTGCCATGCGAGAAGCCGCGCAAAATCTGCTGAAGCTCGGCGCAGTGGATGTTTTGGTGAACGCCGCCGGCGTAAACCTGCGTGAGTCTTTCCAAACCGTGACACCTGAAACCTGGCAGAGGCAGATCAACCTGCATCTTTCGGCCCCCTTCTTCCTCACTCAAGCACTGGCGCCCCAAATGGCCGAGCGTGGCTGGGGTCGTATCATCAACATCGCCAGCCTGCAAAGCTATCGCGCATTTGGCAACAGTGCGCCCTATGGTGCCGGCAAAGGCGGCGTGGTGCAGCTCACGCGCGCCATTGCGCAGGAATGGTCATCAAAGGGCATCACCTGCAATGCGATCGGCCCAGGCTTTTTTCCTACTCAGCTTACTGCCCCGGTCTTTGCCAACCCAGCCGCTGCACTCAAGAATGCTGACCAAACCTGCATTGGGCGCAATGGTGAGCTCACTGATCTCTACGGCCTCAGCGTCTTCTTGGCCAGCGATGCTTCAAGCTACATCACGGGCCAGACCATCATGATTGATGGTGGCTTTACTGCAAAATGACTTTGTAAAACTCTCTCGGATGTGATCATGAAAGCACTCGTCTACACCCAACCCAATGAAGTTCAGTTACTCGATCAAGCTGATCCGCAATTGCATCAAGGCGAAGTGATCCTCAAAATCGAAGCGGTGGGCATCTGCGGCTCAGACATGCATGCCTATCACGGCCATGATCCACGCCGCAAACCCGGTTTGATTTTGGGGCATGAGTTTTGCGGCACGGTCTTTGAGTCTGCATCACCCCACTACGCCAAAGGTACGCGCGTCACAGGTAATCCACTCATCACCTGTGGCACTTGCGAATACTGTGTGCAAGGCAGAAATAACCTCTGTAGTATTAACGGAAAAAGCAATCTTTGGCGGCGCTTGTTAGTTTATTTTTACGAGAGGATCTGAATGAGGAGGTTGATTTTCTTGGTAAATTGATGGATGAAATTAGTGATAGAGCA
>JBJTSL010000349.1:0-3825 GCA_046076625.1 Allobrachymonas sp. | reverse complement strand
AGGGTATTCATATAGGCAAGGCTTTGCATATCTCAAAGCCACAACCCACAGGAGACTTTCATGCAAAAGATGTTGCACATCAACCCGGACAAATGCACGTGCTGCCTGCAGTGCGAAATGGCTTGTTCGTTTGAGAACTACGGCACTTATGCCACGAGCAAATCGCGCATCAAGGTGTTTGACTTCCATCACACCGGAAAAAAAGTGCCCTACACCTGTACGCAATGCGACGAAGCTTGGTGTTTGCATGCGTGCCCAGTGGAGGCCATCACGATCGATAAAAACACCGGTGCGAAAGTGGTGAATGAATCCACCTGCGTCGGATGCAAAGTCTGCACGATTGCCTGCCCATTTGGCACGATCAACTATGTGCAAGAGACTGGCAAGGTGCAAAAATGCGATCTGTGCGGCGGCGAGCCGGCTTGTGCGGAGGCGTGCCCCACGCAGGCCATCACCTTCGTGGATGCCAACTGGACGGGCATCGACAAAATGAAATCTTGGGCAGATAAGCTAGGCAATCAGCCTTCTGCTGCTTAAATCTCACAACCCACAGGAGAACCATCATGTCTTGGGCTGGAAAAATCCTTCGCGTTAACCTCAGCACCGGCACAGTCAAATCTGAGCCACTCAACAGCAACTGGGCGCGTGCCTACATCGGTTCACGCGGGCTCGCGGCTAAATACCTCACCACGGAGGTCAACCCCAAATGCGATCCGCTGTCACCAGACAACAAAATCTACTTCACCACCGGGCCGCTGACGGGTACGATGGCATCCACCGGCGGGCGCTACACCGTCTCAACCAAGAGCCCACTCACGGGTGCGATTGCGTGCTCCAACTCCGGCGGTTACTGGGGCGCGGAATTGAAAATGGCGGGCTGGGATATGGTCGCCGTGGAAGGCAAATCGGCCAAGCCGGTGTACCTCTACATCAACGATGACGTGGCTGAGCTGCGCGATGCTTCGCATATTTGGGGCAAGAGCGTGTTTGAGACGGAAGCCACGCTCAAGAAAGGCTTGCAAGATCCGCTCACGCGCGTTTGCAGTATTGGCAAAGCGGGCGAGAACGCCGTGCTCTTCGCCGCGGTAGTGAACGATCTGCACCGCGCGGCTGGTCGCTCAGGCGTCGGCGCTGTGATGGGCAGCAAAAATTTGAAGGCGATTGCCGTGCGAGGCACCAAAGGTGTGGGCAATATCCGTGACCCCAAGCTGTTCATGCAGGTCACCAAAGAGAAGAAGAAAATCCTTGCCGACAACGCCGTCACAGGCCAAGGCCTGCCCACCTATGGCACGCAAGTGCTGATGAACGTGATCAACGAAGTGGGCGCATTGCCTACGCGCAATCACCGCAACAACCAGTTTGAAGGCGCGAAAGACATCAGCGCCGAGGCTATGGCCACACCGCGCCCAACGGACGGCAAAAAACCGTTGGTGACCAACCAAGCCTGCTTTGGCTGCACGATTGCCTGCGGTCGCATTCAAACGATCGACAAAGATCACTTCACCGTGCAAAACAAGCCGCAATACTGGGGCGCTTCCGGCGGCTTGGAATACGAAGCTGCTTGGGCGCTTGGCGCGGCCAACGGCGTGAAAGATCTGGATGCGCTGCAATATGCCAACGTGATCTGCAACGAAGAAGGCATGGATCCCATCAGCTTTGGCGCGACTGTAGGCGCTGTCATGGAGCTGTATGAAATGGGCGTGCTCAAGAAAGAGCAGCTCGGCATTGAAGCGCCTTTTGGCTCCGCCCAAGCACTCGCGTTCTTTGCAGATGAGACGGCAAATGGCCGAGGCTTCGGTAAAGAAATTGGCCAAGCCTCCAAGCGCCTCACCGCCAAATATGGTCACCCCGAGCTCTCCATGAGCAGCAAAGGCCAAGAATTCCCAGCATACGACGGGCGCGGCATTCAAGGCATTGGCCTCGCTTACGCTACTAGCAATCGCGGCGGCTGCCATCTGCGCGGCTACACGATTGCCTCAGAAGTGCTGGGCATTCCCGTGAAAACCGATCCGCTGGAGAGTGACGGCAAGCCAGAATTGGTCAAGGCCTTCCAAGATGCGACCGCTGCGTTTGATTCATCGGGTCTGTGCGTCTTCACCACGTTCGCTTGGGGCTTGGCCGATCTTGCGCCGCAAATGCAAGCCGCTTGCGATGATGGCTACACCACCGAAGAGCTCGAGAAAATTGGCGAGCGCATCTGGAATATGGAGCGCGAATTCAACAACGCAGCCGGCTTTACCAAGGCAGACGATTCGCTACCCAAGCGCCTGCTCACCGAGCCCGCCACCAGTGGCCCGACCAAAGGCAAAGTCAACGAACTGGCCAAGATGCTGCCCAAGTACTATGAAGTGCGCGGCTGGGATTCCGAAGGCCGGCCAACAGCGAAAACCAAAGAGCGGCTCGGCTTGTGATCGTTTCCTCCTGTTGAGTTGATTGGCTTGGCAAGCAGGAATACCAAACATCCTGAACGCAGAGGACGCGAAGGTTACGCGAAAGACGCGGAAAAGAAACAGTCAAATTTGAATCTTTTTCTGTGTCCTCTGCGAAATCTTCGCGTCCTCTGCGTTCGTATTTTTTATTCGATTTTGTATTCGCTCCAAAGAGGTAAACAATGCACCACATCATCATCGGCGCAGGCCCGGCGGGCGTGATTGCGGCAGAGACGATTCGCAAGCATGCGCCGCGTGACGAGATCACCCTGATTGGCGATGAAAAAGAAGCGCCGTATTCGCGTATGGCCATTCCTTACTTGCTCGTGGGCAACATTGAAGAGCAGGGCACGTATTTGCGCAAGAGCGCCACGCATTATGAAGATTTGAAGATAAATCGAGTGATCGCCGGCGTGAAATCTGCGCAGAGTGCTACTAAAAAAATTGTACTGGACAACAGTCAGAGCTTGCAATTTGACACACTCTTGATCGCCACCGGCTCGCATCCCATCAAGCCACCGATTCCCGGCATTGATGCGCAAGGCGTTCATAACTGCTGGACATTGGAGGACGCGCGCAGCATCATGAAGCTGGCCAAGCCCGGTGCGAAAGTGTTGCAGCTTGGAGCAGGTTTTATCGGTTGCATCATCATGGAGGCGCTTGCCGCGCGAGGCGTTGAGCTGTCTGTGGTGGAAATGGGCGACCGCATGGTGCCGCGCATGATGGGGCCGACCGCGGGCGGAATGATTCGCGAATGGGTGCAGGCCAAAGGCGTGAAGGTGCATACGGGTACGAAGGTCGAAGCCATCACACCGGGCGCGCCATTGAAAGTCAAACTCTCCAACGGCAACACGATGGAGGCAGATTTGGTCATCAGCGCAGCGGGCGTGCGCCCTGCGATTGGGTTTCTGGAAAGCAGTGGCATCACCTGTTTGCTGGGCGTGCTCACGGATGAGCATCTGCAAACCAACGTGCCTGGTATTTTTGCAGCAGGCGATTGCGCAGAGGCGTTTGACAAGGTGAGTGGTAAGACCATCGTGAGCGCCATTCAGCCCAATGCGGCCGAGCAAGCGCGCGTGGCAGCGCTCAACATGGTCGCCTACGCTCGCGGCGGCAAAGCACAAGCCAATTTGCGCGGCGTGACGCAGATCAACGTGCTCGATACCTTGGGCATGATTTCCACCAGCTTCGGCGATTGGCAAGGCCGCCCGGGTGGTGAGCATGTGGAAGTGACCGATGCGGCCAAGGGCAGGCATTTGAGCTTGCAATTCCAAGACGATGTACTGGTTGGCTGCAACAGCGTGGGCTGGACGGAACACGTCGGCGCGATGCGCGGATTGGTCGAAGGGCAAATCCACATGGGCGAGTGGAAAGAAAAGCTCAAGAAAGATCCTAC
>JBJTSL010000348.1:0-3839 GCA_046076625.1 Allobrachymonas sp. | reverse complement strand
CGGTCGCCGTCACGCCGCAACTCATATTGAACGTTAAGCTGGAGTTGGCTGGCAGGCTTGTCAGTGTCAGCCCGCCAGCCGTGAAGAGACTCGGCCAAGCTAAATTAGCCGGACACACGGCCACGGGCGAGCCCGACCCCGAGCAAGCCGTCACACTGCAATTTGACAAGCCCGCACTGGGCGTGTCTTTGGCAATCGCGTCGTTAGCGGAGGTGGCCCCCGTGTTGCTGAAAGTCACGGTGTAGAGGGTGGTGCTGCCGGCCACCAAGGTGGTGGTGCCATTGGTTTTGGTCACGCTCAGTGCGGTGGAGCAGGCCGTGGTCAGCGTGGTGCTGTTGCCCAAAACGGTAAAGGTACCGGTGGTGGCAAACCATGGCTCGGCCACGCCGTCACCCAACGGACCTGCAGCCAGATTGCCACGATCCACACCCGCATTGCCACCACTTACACTGAAAGTGGGGCTGGCACTGGCCGAGAAATACACTACGCCTCCACCCCCGCGAAACCCGCGCTCAATCGCATCCAAATTAAAACCAACCATGGTCACTGTGCCTGTGGCCTGCAAACCCAGCACGCCGCCGGTGCTGCCATTCCACGAAGCGGCTGTGACGGTGCCGGCCATCGAGACACTGCTATATTGCGGCACGCGAATCACCTGGTAGCGATACGCTCCATCACTGCTCGAGGCAGAACTGGCTTGGTAAGCGTTGACTGTGCCTCCCCCCGAGCCGCCGCAGAGCACGCTCACACTAGCTCCCGCCGCTGAGGTGGCCGTGCAATATTCCCATAGCCCCGCACGGTAGTTGGTGGCTAGGTTTCCACCCGCATACTGCGCACCCGTGGTGAAGGTGATGGTGGTGCAACCGCCTACGCCATCGCCATAGCAGTCAGTGTTGCTGGAATTGATTTGAGCGCCTTGCATTTGCATCACGATCAGCAAGTCTCCCGAGGCTATCGCGGTGCTGGAGCCGCCCCCTGCGGTGTCCACCGCACCAATGGGAATGCTGGTGCTGCCTGCGCTCACGCTGGCTCCGGTGCCGGGGTAGTAGGAGTTGATGTTCCACTGATGCTGGTGGTGGCCGCGTTCAGCCCAGGGCTGGCGCAAACCTGAGCCAAGGCATAGCTGCCTGCCAAGGTGCATGCCACGGCCAGCAGGTGCAATGCGATGCGAGCAACACGCTTCAGCTGGGTCAAAGAAGTGAATGTCATCATTGATGCGGATCATACTGAAGTCGGCTTGGCTCGTATTCGCTCGGGCGTGAATAGCCTATCCTACAATCAAGGCCACATGGACGTCATTGAAAATACCCCACTATCGCCCAAGCACCCCCGCCCGATCCGCAGCTTTGTACGCCGCGCGGGCCGTCTCACTGTAGGGCAAGCCAAAGCGCTTTCCGCGTTGGGGCCACGCTACCAGATTGCGTTTTCAGAGCAACCGCTTCACCTTGAAGATCTGCAAAACGCTATTCATTCAATAGCACTCAACGCAGATTCTATGCCGGCGAATGGCCAAAAAGACGCTCAAAAGTGCACGTCCACCGTGTTTGAGATCGGCTTTGGCATGGGCGAGGCCACGGCGCATATCGCCAAGGCTTTGCCCGATACGCTGTTTTTGGCCTGTGAGGTGCATGAGCCCGGCGTGGGCGCTTTGCTCAAACGCATCGAGGTGCAAGGTATCAGTAACATCCGCATCATCTCCCACGATGCCGTGCAGGTGCTGGATCAGATGATCCCGAAGGAAAGCTTGGATGGCATCCACATCTTCTTCCCTGACCCTTGGCATAAAAAGCGTCACAACAAGCGCCGCTTGATCCAGCCGCCTTTCGTGGCTACCCTCGTGCAACACTTGAAGCCCGGCGGCTATCTCCACTGCGCTACAGACTGGCAGCCTTATGCCGAGCAGATGCTAGATGTCATGTCGCAGGAGCCCGCGCTGAAAAACACAGCGATTGATTACGCCGAAAAACCCCATTACCGCCCCCTCACCAAATTTGAAAACCGAGGCATTAAGCTCGGGCATGGTGTGTGGGATCTCGTTTTCAAAAAGAAATAAGTCATGAGTTTGAACAAAGACAAACCCGATCCCGCCAAAGCCAACGCGCTGTACCAAACCGCCCTGCCCGCCTTCACCAATAAGCAGTATGACGAGGCCTACCGCCTCTGCGCAGAAGCCTTGTTAGCCGACCCCGATTGCGCCGACGCGCTCGAACTGCTCGGCGCGATCCACGCCGCCCGCGAAGAGCGCGCCATGGCCCTGCCGTTCTTCGAGCGAGCCGTCAAACTCGCACCGCACGTGGCGCAGTTTCACTACAACCTCGGCGTGATCCACCACGAGCTCAATCGTTTTCCGCAAGCCATGCGCAGCTACCACCAAGCCCTGCGCATTCAGCCTGAGCACAATGCCGCATTGTCCAACTACGGTGATTTGCTGCGCCGCCATGATCAGCTTGAAGCGGCGAAAGATCATTTGGAGCGCCTGCAGAGGCTGGAGCCCGATGCCAAAGGCCTACCGCTCAAACTCGCCCTCACGTACTTTGGCCTGAAGGAATACGCCTTGGCCGACAAGTATTTCGTCGAAGCGCTCAAAGACCCGAAAGAGCCCGCCGTGGTCCATTGGGAATATGCGCATTACCTGCTGCTCAAAAAACGCTTCCAAGAAGGCTGGACCAGCTACGAGCACCGTAGCGAATGCTCCACCTTCAACAGCGTTTATCACTTCCCGCACACGCAGCCGCTGTGGAATGGCGAAAGCTTGAAAGGCAAGACGCTACTCGTGCACCGCGAGCAAGGCTTAGGTGATGAAATCATGTTCGGCAGCTTGCTCGCCGCGCATACACAGGAAGCGGCTCGCGTGGTGATCGTCGCCGCGCCGGAGATGGTGCGCGTCTGGCAAAGCACTCTGAATTCCTGTAACTTGCCCAATGACAAATACCATGTCTATCCCTACTGGGGCGCGCTGCCGCCGCTTTGGGACAATCCAGCCAAGCCCGGTTGGTTTGCGAATTACAAGTTTGATTGTCAAATTGCAATTGGCCGCCTAGCGCATCTCTTGCGCCCCACGCTTGAGAGTTTTGGCACACCGAAAATCACCTTCAAGGTGGATGAGGCTTTGGTCGCCGAATGGAAAACCAAAATTGATGGCATCCCCAATGTCCAAGGCAAAAAGAAAGTGGGCGTGATGTGGGGTGCCAACCCCGCCACCTTCCACTACGATGCCTCACGCCGCGCCCTACGCAAGAGCGTGCCCCTGCATGAGTTTGAGCCGCTGGCCAAGGTCAAAGGCGTACAACTCGTGAGCCTGGCCAACAATGTGCATGGCTCGATTGCGGGCAGCTTGAATGCGCTCGATCTGGTGGATTTCAGCGAAGATCTGATCGATCTTGCGGAGACCGCCGCGCTCATGAAAAACCTCGATGTGATCATCACCATCGACACCTCTCTCGCCCACCTCGCTGGTGCGATGGGCCTCAAGGTGTGGATGCCGCTGTGCTGGGATGCCGATTGGCGCTGGGGCGAAAGCGATGAGACGAGCTATTGGTATCCCAATGTCTCCTTGATTCGCCAAAACAGCGCCGGTGATTGGAAACCGGTGATGGAAAAGTTGGCGCGTGACCTCGAAGTTTTCGTGAAGGCCTGATCATTGCGCCCGCAGCGCCTCCTTCAACTCCACCCCAATCTCCGGCTTGTGAGCAAACGGATCGGTGGGGTTGCGAGCCATCATGATGTCTTCCAATCGCGTTTGCACCGAGGCAATCGCCTTGGGGTGGCTGTAGATGTAAAAACGATCCTGCGCGATGGCATCAAACACGAATTGCGCCACATCCGCCGCGCTCACCTTG
>JBJTSL010000347.1:0-2332 GCA_046076625.1 Allobrachymonas sp. | reverse complement strand
CGCTAGCCCATCGGTAAAACCGGGGGTGTAAGAAATTTCACCCTGATGCTACTAAAGAAATAGCACTCTACGCAGAATATCTGCTGGCTAACCGCCAATTTTGATCAGAATGCCATGCAAAGCCACTACGCCGAACGCTTTGACCGTGAAATGGGTTGTACCGAAACGGAGTGGCTCGGTTGGTTGCCCGCTGCTATGGGCGATGTGAGCTGGCAGCAAAAACCTTCAGGTGTACATGCCCAAGTTGAGCAAGGCCAGCTCGACATCAGTTGGCATGTCGCCGAGCCCCGCAGCATCGCCTTATTCCGCATTCCTCGCCTGATCGTCAGCTTCAAATTCCAAGGCTTGAGCGATGCCCAGCGCTACACTTTCATGAAGCGTTTTGATTTGTATATGCAGCGCGGCGGTGGGTAGTCATCACGCATCAAATATTCACTTGACGGAATATTCTATTCAAGCTATATTTCCGCATGACTTGGGAAGTTGAATACACAGACGAATTCGAGGCTTGGTGGGAAGGGCTGACCGAAGTTGAGCAAGTTTCCCTAGCCGCTTCGGTGGGTTTATTAGAAGCCAGAGGCCCCAACCTAGGCCACCCTCACAGCAGCGGTATCAACGGTTCACGTCATGGGCATATGCGCGAGTTACGCACACAGCATGCAGGCAAGCCCTTTCGCACGCTCTATGCTTTTGACCCGCGCCGCATGGCGATTTTGTTGATAGGTGGCGACAAAACGGGCAACGAGCGCTGGTATGACATTCATGTGCCCATTGCCGACAGGTTGTATGACGAACATCTTGCGCAACTACAGCGCGAAGGAGAAATTTGATGGCTAAAAAGTTTTCTGAGCTACGCGCCAAGATGACGCCTGCTGCGCGCGCGCAAGCCGCGCAGCAGACCCAAACCATGCTGACTGAAATGCCCCTGCACGAGCTGCGCCGTGCGCGTGGCTTATCTCAAAAAATGCTGGCAGAGGCCTTGCATGTTCAGCAGCCCTCAGTCGCAAAAATGGAGCGGAGAACGGATATGTATATCTCCACGCTGCGCAGCCATATCGAAGCGATGGGCGGTGAGCTTGAAGTCGTAGCTAAATTTCCAGATGGAATGGTGAAGATTAATAATTTCGCTGAGTTAGCTGATATATCATCCTAGTCGATTGTTATTCTTATGGCCGAAACTAAAGATGCGCTACCTGTAACCCTGGCGCGGACACTGATTGGGCTAACGCCAATGCAAAGCTTTTCGCTACACCAGATGCAAAGGAAGCTGCATTTGTCGCCAAAATCTATGGTGTTGCGCACTTTCAAGCAAATATAGAGCGGCAAAAAATTATTCGTGGTGGACGCAATGCCGATGCCTTCGTCATTGCACGAGCTTTTTCTGTGAGCGGTACGGTAGTTACAAAGGAAAAACTAAAGCCGCACGCGGTCAAGATTCCTAGTATTTGTGAGCATTTCGGGATTCCTTATCTTGACCTCGAGGGATTCATGGAAATGGAAAACTGGACTTTCTAACAGACATTCTTCGATGGAAAATTTAGACGTAATGGTTCTTCGCCAATTACGCGATTGGCGCTTGGCGGGCAGACGTGCGCTGCTTGTGACAGTGGTGCGCACATGGGGCTCGTCGCCTCGTCCGGTGGGCTCGATCATGGCTTTGTGTGAAACGGGGCAAGTGGTGGGCTCGGTGTCTGGCGGGTGTATTGAGGATGATTTGATTGATCGGTTTACCAAAGCATATTCAGGATCGGCGAATCGTGAAGGTGTGCGAGAGATTCCCTCCGGCGCGCCGCAATTCATCAAATACGGCATCAGCGCGGATGAGGCGCATCAGTTTGGGCTGCCTTGTGGGGGCACGCTGGAACTGCTGATGGAGTTTGACCCAGATGCGACACTGCTCTCTGATCTCGTAAATGCGCTTGAAGCAGGACGCTTGATGTTACGCAAGGTGGATTTGGCAACTGGCCGAGTAACGCAATCGCAAAGCACTGCGCCACAAGAGTTGTCAGTCGATGCCAAGCAGCTGTCCAACACCTTTGGTCCGGAATACCGCATGCTGCTAATTGGCGCCGGGCAGCTCGCTGAATACTTGGCGACGATGGCGCTGTTCAATGGCTTTGCGGTGACGGTGTGTGACCCGCGCGATGAATACCGTGGCACTTGGGGTGTGCCGCAGGCGGCGCTGGTGACGGAGATGCCTGATGACGTGGTCAAAGCCTTTGCGCCAGACCGCCGCAGCTGCATCATCGCGCTCACGCATGATCCGAAGCTGGATGATTTGGCGCTGCTGGAAGCGCTGGGCAGCGAGGCGTTTTATATCGGCGCGATTGGC
>JBJTSL010000346.1:0-5977 GCA_046076625.1 Allobrachymonas sp. | reverse complement strand
CTGCTGGAAATCGCTCATCGCATCAAAGCGCTGGGTTGGCATGTCGTGATTTATTTTGAAGCGGTGGATTTGCCCGATCTCTGGGATTTCTTCACCGCGCTGCCCACTACCGTGGTGGTCGATCACATGGGTCGTCCTGATGTGAATCAGCACGTTGAAGGTGCAGAATTTGCGCTCTTCATGAAATTCATGCGCGAGCATGAGAATGTGTGGAGCAAGGTCAGCTGCCCAGAGCGTCTCTCCGTTCATGGCCACAAGGCTTTGAACGGAGAGCAAAATGCCTACCAAGATGTGATCCCTTTCGCCCGCCAAGTGGTGGAGGCCTTCCCTGATCGCGTGCTCTGGGGTACGGATTGGCCGCACCCGAACCTCAAGGATCACATGCCAGACGACGGCCTCTTGGTTGATTTCATTCCCCACATTGCACGCACACCTGAGCTACAAAAGAAACTCTTGGTTCAGAACCCGATGCGCCTGTATTGGCCAGAGGAAAACTGATATGTCTTTGAATAAACCCTATACCGATATCCCCGGCACTACGATCTTCGACGCTGATCAAGCCCGCAAGGGCTATTGGCTCAACCAGTTTTGCATGTCGCTCATGAAAGCGGAAAACCGTGCTGAATTCAAAGCCAATGAGCGCGCTTACCTTGATAAATATGCGATGACCGAAGATCAAAAGCTGGCCACGCTCGCGCGCGATTTCAATCGCATGATCGCCTTGGGAGGCAATATCTACTTCATGGCCAAGCTGGGTTTCACCGATGAGCGCAATTTCCAGCAAATGGCCGGCTCAATGACCGGCATGACCGAAGACGAATACAAAGCCATGATGATGGCTGGCGGCCGTAGTGCAGACGGCAACCGCAAAATGGGCGAGGGTGGCGATGCGCAGCCGCAATGCCAGCCCCAGGGCAGTGGCAAAGGCAATTACTGGGGTAAAAAATAATGGCGAAAATCACCGCATCGGTCTACACTTCGCATGTGCCCGCGATCGGCGCAGCCATGGATTTGAAGAAAACCGCAGAAGCGTATTGGCAGCCGCTTTTCAAAGGCTACGAGTATTCCAAAGAATGGATGAGGACCAATCAGCCCGATGTGATCTTCTTGGTTTACAACGATCATGCCACCGCCTTCAGTTTGGAAATGATCCCTACCTTTGCGATTGGCACGGGCGAGTATTACCCGATCGCCGATGAAGGCTGGGGCCCGCGCCCGGTGCCGGCGGTACAGGGGCATCCTGAGCTGGCTTCGCATGTCGCGCATAGCGTGATTCAAGATGATTTCGATCTCACCAGCGTCAATGAAATGCCGGTGGATCATGGCCTTTCTGTGCCGCTGTCGCTGATGTTTGGCGAACGCGACCCGGTCAAAGGCGCTTGGCCGTGCAAAGTGATTCCTTTCGCCGTGAATGTGGTTCATTATCCGATTCCATCAGGTGAGCGTTGCTTCAAAATTGGCCAAGCAATTCGCAAAGCGATCGAGAGTTTTGACGAAGATTTGAATGTGCAGATCTGGGGCACTGGCGGCATGAGCCATCAATTGCAAGGCGCACGCGCTGGATTGATCAACAAGCAATTCGACAATGCATTTTTGGATGAATTGGTTGTCAACCCCGCTGCGCTTGCCAAAAAATCACACATCGACTATGTGCGCGAGGCGGGTAGTGAAGGCATTGAGCTCGTGATGTGGCTGATCGCTCGCGGCGCGATGTCGGATGTGAATGGCGGCGCAGCCCCGCAACTCAAACACCGCTTCTACCATGTGCCCGCTTCGAACACAGCCGTGGGTCATCTCATTCTGGAAAACTCATGACAATCAACATTGCCCTCGCCGGCGCAGGCGCTTTTGGCATCAAGCATTTGGATGCCCTCAAACTGATTGACGGTGTGAAAGTCATCTCTGTGATTGGCCGCGATCTGGCCAAGACGCAAGCGGTTGCAGATCAATATGGCATTGCGCATGTCACTGACGATCTCGCGCAGACATTGAAGATCAAAGAACTCGATGCCGTGATTCTTTGCACGCCCACGCAGATGCACGCCTCGCAAACCTTGGCTTGTCTTGCGGCGGCTAAGCATGTTCAGGTGGAAATTCCGCTTTGCGATGTGTATGCCGAAGGCGAAAAGGTCGTGCAAGCGGCCAAGGCTTCAGGCAAGGTGGCGATGTGCGGCCACACAAGGCGCTTCAACCCCTCGCATCAGTATGTGAACCAGAAAATCAAGGGTGGCCAATTCAACATCCAGCAAATGGATGTGCAGACGTATTTCTTCCGTCGAACCAATATGAACGCGCTCGGCCAAGCGCGCTCTTGGACGGATCATCTGCTCTGGCATCATGCCGCGCACACAGTCGATCTTTTTCAATACCAAACGTGTAGCAAGGTCGTCAAAGCCAACGCGATTCAAGGCCCGATCCACCCCGCTTTAGGCATCGCAATGGACATGAGCATCCAACTCCAGGCAGCAAATCGCGCGATTTGCACCTTGAGCCTGTCTTTCAACAATGACGGCCCCTTGGGTACGTTCTTCCGATACATCGGCGACAGCGCCACCTACATCGCCCGCTATGATGATCTATTCAACGGCAAAGAAGAAAAGATTGATGTGAGCAAAGTCGCAGTCAGCATGAACGGGATTGAGCTCCAAGACCGAGAATTCATTGCCGCCATTCGCGAAGGACGTGAACCCAATGCTTCGGTGGCGCAGGTCTTGCCTTGCTACCAAGTATTGCACCAGTTGGAGCAACAATTGGTCTAATGCTACAAATATAATAGCATTCTATTCATATTAGATGCCGGAAGCATGCTCATTTTCTCTATAATTGAGAGATGAATCAACGTCAAATTGGAAGCTTTTCAGTGCAGCCCATTGGTTTGGGATGCATGAATTTGGATCATGCCTATGGGCCATCAGTGAGCGAGAGCCAAGGCGAGCGAGTGTTGCTCGGTGCGCTCGATGCGGGCTACGATTTTTTGGATACGGCGACACTGTATGGCGGTGGCAAGAACGAAGAGCGGATTGGGCGCGTGCTGAAAAATCATCGCAAGCGCTTCACGCTGGCCAGCAAGTGCGTGATGGCGATCATTCCTGTGGATGGCAAGCCCACTCGTGTGATTGACGGGCGGCCTGAGACAATCAAGCGCCAATGCGAAGACAGCTTGCGGCGCTTGCAGACGGATGTGATCGATTTGTATTGCCTGCACCGCTGGGACAAGCAGATTCCGATTGAAGACAGTGTGGGTGCACTTTCCGATATGGTGCGCAAGGGGCATATTCGCGAGATTGGCCTCTCAGAAGTAGGCGCGGTGAATTTGCGCAAAGCGCATGCGGTGCACCCGATTGCTGCGATGCAAAGCGAATACAGCTTGTGGACGCGCGACCCGGAGATTGCGGTGTTGAAAGCGTGCAAAGAACTGGGCGTGGGCTTTGTGGCATTTAGCTCTGTGGCAAGGAAATTTTTTGGTGGCTTGCGCGATGTGAACACGCTGCATGAGAAAGATATTCGCCGCACGATGGCGCGCTTCTCGCACGAGAATTTGCCGTACAACTTGAAGCTGCTTGCACCGCTGGAGAACATGGCCCAAGAGCTGGGTGTGACGGTAGCGCAGCTCGCACTCGCGTGGGTGCTCGCGCGAGGCGATCACATCGTGAGCATTCCCGGCACCACCGATGTGCAGCACATGAAAGACAACTTCGCCGCGCAAAACATCAAGCTCAGCACCGAGCAACTCTCGCTACTCAGCGAGGCGATCAATCAGCGCACGGTGCGCGGCCCGCGGTATGACGCACAGTCGCAATCAGAGGTTGACACGGAGAGTTTTGTCTAAGCGCGCATTGTTGAAGCGGTTTTTTGCTTCTTTCTGAAAAACCACAGCGCTGCCGAGCCGCCTGCGGCCAAAGCCAGCAGCAGCAACGCACCCAGAGCCCAAACGATCCAGGCCATCACGGGCAGTGCAGCGGTGAGCCAGCCGGTTGAACCTTGCAGCAAGCTACCCAGCCATTGCATCAGAGGTGCAAAGCCTTGTGCCATGGCTTTCCATGAGCCGTCGGCAAAGATGAACAAAATCGGGTCGATGAAAGGCTTGAGCAGCTCGGGGATTTACAGTTGAGTCAGTGGCTCGGTGGCTTGCTGCCAAGGCAGTGTCAAAGCGATATGTGTCACGCTGTAGCCCAGCCACACCATGCCGCTCCAAAGCATCAGCAAGAGCGCACTCACGATCCAAATCAAGTACTGCATATTAAGTCCCTAGTCAAAAATTAATACTCTACCGATCCGTACTGCACAAGCTGAGTTCCAGCATTTGTGAGCTATTTTGCGGGCTCTGAGACAATGTTTTTAAGCTTTTTAGCCAGTTCGCCGGCATGGAATCTGAGCAGGGTGCTATCTATTCAGGAGTGATGGAATGCTGCTGTTGGGGCGCACTGGATTGCACCGAGCGCGGCGCCACGGGCACGGGAGCGCCTACACGCTGCGGCGCGCGTTTCCAAGCGGGCCCCATGAGGCGCATGCCGCGCACCCGTTTGATGGCCACTACGCAATACGCCGCACCTAAAATGGGCCAATATCTTTCACCCAAGCGATTCATCCATTCAGTACGCGCGAGCCACGCCTCGGAGCGTACAGCGGGGTGCCAGAGCCCAAAGTTGCTCGACTCCACTTCAAAGCCGAGCAAGCGCAGCCAATCGCGCAGCCGCCAGTAGCCCAGAAATTCGCCCGCTTCAGGCAGATAGAGCGAACCAAAACCGATGCGGCGCGTGAGGTGTACGCGGCGCTGCCGCCAGCCCCATAGGCTATTGGGATTGAAGCCGGTAATGACCACGCGCCCATCGGGCACGAGCACGCGCGCCGTCTCGCGCAGGCTGGCATGCGGGTCCACAGAAAGCTCCAGCGCATGCGGCAAGGCGACCAGATCGAGGCTGGCCTCGGGGAAGGGTAGGGCTTCAAAATCGCAATTCAAATGGCAATGAGGTTGCGCGTTGGCAGAAGGCTCATGAGGAGGCGCATGGTCAGCACGCCATTGATGTGGCATGCGATTGGCTTGCAGCGCGTTGATTTGCGGCAGACCCAATTGCAGAGCATGGTAGCCAAACACATCGGCTACAGCGGCATCAAACTGCAATTGCTCCCAGCGCAGCAAAGCTTGACCGGGCGGTGTGGCCAGCCATGTGGGCAAATTTATAATCGGTTCACTCATGAATTTGATAGCATTGCCCGCCTTCACTGACAACTACATCTGGATGGTCCATGATGGGTCGCAGGCGTTGGTGGTCGATCCGGGTGATGCGCAGGTCGTCCTGGCCGCTTTGCAGCGCAATTTTCTGTCATTGAAAGCCATTCTACTGACGCACCACCACGCTGACCACACGGGCGGTGTGGATGAACTGCGTATTGCAACCCATGCTCAAGTCTATGGCCCTGCGGGCGAAGAGATGCCCGAGCCTTGTATGCGGCTGTCAGAAGCTGACTTGATCTCCCCTCTGGGCTTGAATTTTCAAGTGATGGACGTGCCTGGCCACACGGCGGGGCATATCGCGTATTTCTGCGCAGCATTTGAGGGCAAGCCGCTGCTGTTTTGCGGCGATACGTTGTTCTCCGGCGGCTGTGGGCGTTTGTTTGAAGGCACGCCCGCGCAAATGCTGGCTTCGCTGGACAGTTTGGCTGCTTTGCCGGGCGACACGCGCCTGTGCTGCACGCATGAGTACACGCTGTCCAATTTGCGCTTTGCCCGCGCTGTCGAGCCTTCAAATCCTGATTTATTGGCTTACGAAGCGCATTGCGTCTCGCTGCGCGAGCAAGGCCTGCCCACGCTGCCCTCCAATCTGGCATTGGAATTGCAAATTAACCCGTTTTTGCGCAGCCGTGAACCATCCGTGGTTCAAGCGGCTGTGCAATACCAGCCTTCAGCATCAACCGAGGTGGCGCAATTTGCTGCCTTGCGTGAATGGAAAAACAATTTTCGATGAACTACGTCTAC
>JBJTSL010000345.1:0-4563 GCA_046076625.1 Allobrachymonas sp. | reverse complement strand
GTCTATGGCCCAACCCAAAACTTTTCTCATCCAAAACGCCACGTGTATCGCTACGATGGACGATGCTCGACGTGAATTGCGAGATACAAGTTTGCTGATACGCGACAACTTGATCGAGGCCATCGGCACTGCAGCACAGTTACTGCAAAGCGCAGGTAGCACGATCGATGAGGTGATTGACGCACGGGGTCACCTGGTGGTGCCCGGAATGGTCAACACGCATCACCATATGTATCAATCGCTCACGCGGGCGATTCCTGCCGTGCAAGACGCTGAACTGTTCAGCTGGCTGCGTGGCCTCTACCCCATTTGGGCAAACCTCACGCCCGAGATGATTCGCGTCTCCACGCAAACCGCCATGGCCGAGCTTCTACTCTCGGGCTGCACCACCAGCAGCGACCATCTCTACATTTATCCTAACGGTGTGCGGCTGGATGACAGCATCGAAGCCGCCCACGAGATCGGTATGCGCTTCACGGCCACGCGTGGCAGTATGAGCGTGGGCCAGAGCGCAGGCGGCCTGCCGCCAGACATCGTGGTGGAGAAGGAAGACGCGATCCTCCAAGACACGCAGCGCCTGATTGCGCGGTATCACGATGCTTCGCATGGAAGCATGCTTCACATTGCAGTGGCACCCTGCTCACCTTTCAGCGTGAGCCGCGATTTGATGCGGGAATCGGCTGTGTTGGCTCGACAGCAGGGTGTTCGTCTGCACACGCATTTGGCAGAAAACGACCATGACATCGCTTACAGCCAGGAGAAGTTCGGTTGCACGCCCGCGCAGTATGCCCACGATCTAGGCTGGACGGGTGCAGATGTGTGGCATGCGCATTGCGTGAAATTGGACGATGAAGGCATCAGCCTGTTTGCTGCCACGCGCACAGGTATCGCGCACTGCCCTTGCAGCAACATGCGCTTGGCCAGCGGCATCGCGCCCATTCGCAAAATGCTCAATGCGGGTGTGCCGGTAGGTCTGGGCGTGGATGGCAGCGCGAGCAACGATGCCGCCCATATGGTGAACGAAGCCCGCCAAGCGATGCTGTTGGCGCGTGTGGGCCGCGCGATGCAAGCCCCTGAAACGCGGGATGGCCAGACCTTCTTCGGCTGCGATCTCGGCCCAGCACAGATGACGGCACGTGATGCCTTGAGACTTGCCACACGCGGCGGTGCAGAGGTGTTAGGCCGTCAAGACATTGGCCACATTGCTGTCGGCATGTGTGCTGATCTGGCTTTGTTTGATTTGCTCACTTTGGGCTTTGCAGGCGGAGCGGCGCATGACCCCGTGGCAAGCTTGCTTCTTTGCGCCAGTCCGCAAGCGGCCTACACCATCGTCAATGGTCGAGTCGTGGTTCGGCAAGGGCAGCTCACAACGATTGATTTGCCGGTATTGGTTGAGAGACATAATCAACTGGCAGTAGAGTTGGCTGCATTGAGTTGAGCTTCTCTGCGCATTTCGTGCAGAGATCTTTGCTGAACCGCCATCACGCCTGCGACAGCAGGATCGCGGTAAAGCAAATCACTCCACAGCAAACGTCAACCCAGCATTCGCCTGCAATCGCGTCATGATGTCCTTGCCTAATGCAGGAGCGGGCGTCCAGATGCCACCCGTGGTCTCTCGGGACTCCTTGAGCAAACAAACAGCGCACTCTGCAATCATCTTGCTGGTCGAGCCATAGCCCGGATCGCGGTCGCCTTTGACGCTCACTTTGGCTTTGTTGCCATGCGTATCTTCGGCCAAAAACAGCACATCGTAGAAACCGTTGTCGCGCTCTTCCTTGCTGGGACCTTCACCGGGCTTGGGGCCGCCTTCACCGCCCAGGGATTTGTCGTTGGCCACATGATTGGCAATCGCTTGGCCTTTTTCTCCGCTGCCAGTGATCATCATTTCGTCATACACAAAGTCTTGGCCATAGGTATGGCTCATCAAGAGATTGGAGCGATGGATATTGCGGGTGTTGATCGCGGCCATGACGAAAGGGGCAACCCACATGTCTGCGCCGAGGGCTTCGTCAATCATCGGCTTTGCGCCACTGGGCTGCTTAGGGCCGGTGAACCCAGGGGTGAGGGAAAACGGGTTACGCAGCAGATCGAGCACGGTGGGGTCTGAGCCCGCAGCGGCCATGGTGGCTTTGAGGCTGGCGGCTGTGCCGCCGGAGAATGTACCTTTCATCTTGCGAACGCGTCCACGGATACGCGGGGCGGCGTGGCCGAATTGGGTTTTGAATTCGCTTTGCAGCATGAACACGCCCATGTCAAACGGTACAGAATCAAAACCGCAGGAGAACACGATGCGCGCGCCGCTCGCTTTGGCCTGTGCTTCATGCGCGTCTATCATTTTGCGCATCCACGCGGGCTCGCCGCAAAGGTCCACATAATCCACGCCGTTGGCTGCGCAGGCGGCCACCAATTCATTGCCATACAACTGATAAGGGCCTACGGTGGTGAGCACGAGGCGGGTGCGTACCATGAGGGCTTCCAGGCTAGCGGCACTGGCGGTGTCTGTGACCACAAGGGGCGTGTCTTTCGGCGCGCCAATTTCATCACGTACTGCGGCGAGCTTCTCAGCACTGCGCCCACCCATGGCCCAGCGGATGCCCTCAGCGTTTGCGCCGTTCGGGTAGCGTGCGATCATGTATTCGGCCACTAAGCGGCCAGTGAAGCCCGTCGCACCGTGGATCACGATGTCAAATTCTTTGCTCATGGGTTTTCTCCTGCGGATGTCGTATTTTGCGCTTGGGAAACAGGGGTTGATTTGGCCAAAGTCGCATCTATGACTTTGCGCAAGCGCGGATCGGTTTGCAGGCTAAACACTTTCCAGCCAGTCGCGGCTTCAATCGCAGCTTGATAAGGTGGCAAGTTGGTGCACTCCAGCACGAGGCTGCGTAAGCCGGGCGCTCGCTCTTTCAAAGCCAGCGCAGCGGCAATCGCCTCTTGCTCTGCCTGTGCGATGTCCAGCGTCGGCTGATTTCCCAAAATCTTCATCACAAACTCGCCCTGCGCAGGCATGCCTTGAATGATCACATCTTTCAAGCGCTCTTTGGGCACACCTGCCGCACGCAGATGCTCCTGTCCCAAGCTCGAGGCGCTGATGCTGAGCACACCCACTTTTTGCTCTTGACGCAACAAAGCCGGCAGCAGCAACAAGCTGGACGTGACCACAGGCAGCTTGGTCACCGCTTGCAACTCTTTTTGCAAGAGCACGAGAAACCCGCAGCTCGTGGTGACGGCCTGCACACCACGCATTTGCATGCTGCGCACCATGCCTTGAAACCCGGGAACGAGCCGCGCCTGGCGCAAGCTCGCCGCAGATGCGACAACCCTTGCGGGCCAGACCCCCTTGAACACATCCTTGTGGGTGGAGACACCAAATGTCTCTGGATGCCCTACATCACCCAAAGGACGGGGGAACTGCGTGTCGAGCATGATGATGCCGAGCACGGAAGACACTTGCCCATGAAGATAAATACCGCTCATGGCTCAGCTCACAAGGCGTTCACCAGCGACAGATCGGGCTTCTCCAGCCAAGCAGCAAACTCATCGGCGAGTTGCTGCGCCGCACTCGCGGCGCCCGTCCACTGCGCCACCCGCGCGGCCAGATGGGTCCCGTGATGTGCAAAATCATTGCGATCTGGCAGCTTGCCGCGCGGCAATTGCTTGATCCACTCTGGGCTGGGTGCCAGCACGATCATGCGGTCTAAGAACCGGCTCGACCCATGCCGCCATTTGAGTGATTTATCGAGCCAACCAGGTACAACGGCTTGCTGAAAATGCGGATACAGCACGATGCCATCTTGCGCTGTGTAGTCCAGATGCAAGTGGTAGTCGGTGATCCCACCGTCCCAATAAGCGCCGCGAGGAGCGCCGGGAATGTCGTGCACTGCGCGTAGCACAAAGGGAATTGAGCAACTGGCTTGCAGCGCAGGATTGAAGTTGTTTTCTTTCAATGCAATTTGCCGCGTACGGTAATCATGGGCATGAAAGGGCAATTCTTGGTGCGTAGAAAACACCACACGCTCCAACCAAGCGCCCATGGCTTTGCGTCGCACTACATTGGTGAAAAATGCCCCCGCATAGCCCAGTGGTGCACGCAGCTTGCCCTCACGCCCCAAGATGTGCCGACCGCGCGAGGTGACGATGTGTAGCCGATAGCGAGGATGGTTCAGCACCTCTTGCACCCGCCCGCCATAAAACGCCTCCAGTGAAGCCCCAAAATCTGCGCTGATGCGATCAGGCGTGGGAAATTTCTTGCCCGGCTCGAGTGCGTAGTCTTGATGGATGTAGTCCGTCTCCAATCTTTCAAATGCCTTGACGGATTCGTTCAAACAAGCGGTTGCCATGCGCCAAGCGCCAATGCTCGCGCCCACCAAATCCACCGGCTGCTTGGATTGCGAGAGCCAGTGCCCAAAAATAAACCGGTCCATGGGACCCAAGATCAAACCTTTGGGGCCGCCCGCAGCCCCCGGGATCGTGCGCACATGTGAAGGCGAAAGACCATGTTGCTGGAGGTGTGCCAGCGCGCCAGCGCCAGCATAGATGCGAAGTGCTTTCATCTAAAGATTGTAG
>JBJTSL010000344.1:0-5208 GCA_046076625.1 Allobrachymonas sp. | reverse complement strand
GAAATGCCCGGCCTGATGTCCATCCGTGAGGAATTTGGCGCATCAAAGCCCCTTAAAGGAGCCAGAATCGCTGGATGTCTCCACATGACCATCCAGACTGCCGTGCTGATTGAAACGCTGGTTGAGCTGGGTGCAGAGGTTTCCTGGTCTTCCTGCAATATTTTCTCTACACAGGATCACGCCGCCGCCGCCATTGCAGCCGCAGGTATTCCTGTTTTCGCCTGGAAAGGCATGAATGCCGAGGAGTTTGACTGGTGCATCGAGCAGACACTCTTTGCGTTCAGCGACGAACAACCGCTGAACATGATCCTCGACGACGGTGGCGACCTGACCAATATGGTACTCGACCAGTATCCTGAGCTGGTAGCTGCTATCCGCGGCATTTCCGAAGAAACAACCACAGGGGTACACCGCCTGTACGAGCGCGTGGCCAAGGGAACACTCCCGCTGCCTGCCATCAACATCAACGACTCTGTTACCAAGTCCAAATTCGACAACAAGTACGGCTGCAAGGAAAGTCTGGTGGATGCCATCCGCCGCGCTACCGATATCATGATGGCCGGAAAAGTGGCTGTTGTGGCTGGTTACGGCGATGTGGGCAAGGGCTCTGCCCAAGCACTGCGCGCTTTGTCTGCTCAGGTGTGGGTGACTGAGATCGATCCCATCAACGCTTTGCAAGCATCCATGGAAGGCTTCAAAGTCGTGACGATGGAGTACGCCGCCGATAAAGCGGACATTTTCGTATCGGCCACCGGCAACAAGAATGTCATCACCTATAAGCACATGGAGGCGATGAAGGATCAGGCTATCGTTTGCAATATTGGTCACTTCGACAACGAAATCGATGTCGCTTCCCTTGAGAAACTCAAGTGGGAAGAGATCAAGCCTCAGGTCGATCACGTGATCTTCCCTAAGAAGGGCAAAAATCCAGCCAAGCGCATCATCTTGCTGGCCAAAGGCCGCTTGGTGAACCTCGGCTGTGGCACAGGTCACCCCAGCTTCGTGATGTCTTCGTCCTTTGCGAACCAGACAATCGCCCAGATCGAATTGTTCACCAAGGCCAAAGAGTACGAAGTTGGCAAGGTGTATGTGCTGCCTAAGCACTTGGACGAGAAAGTTGCGCGTTTACATCTCAAGAAAGTCGGCGCGATGCTGACTGAGCTGAGCAAAGAACAAGCGGCCTACATCGGCGTGAAAGTCGAAGGACCTTACAAGGCAGCTACTTATCGCTATTAATTGACGACGGAAGTCAAAAATCCGTTGAACGCAGAGGACGCGAAGGTTACGCGAAAGACGCGGAAAGAAAACCAAAATTTGGCTGATTCTTTTTTGCGTCCTCTGCGAAATCTTCGCGTCTTCTGCGTTCAAAGACTGTATTTCTATGCGTGCAGACCACCTGCTTGTTCATCGCGGCCTCGCCACCTCGCGCAGCCAAGCGCAACGATTGATTGAATCAGGGGTTCGCACGCTGACTCGCGAGGGTTGGCAAGCGGTGAGTAAGAGCGATGAGTTGTTGGATGATGCAGAGCTTGAGCTGCTCAATGCGGCGGAAGCGAAATACGTCTCCCGTGGTGGCTTGAAGCTCGAAGGCGCGCTGGCCGCATGCGGCATCGATTGCGCTGGAAAAATCTGCATCGACGTGGGGCAGAGCACCGGCGGCTTTACGGATTGCTTGCTTGCTGCTGGCGCTGCGCAGGTGGTGGGTTTGGATGTGGGGCACTCGCAGCTGCACCCTCGAATACGCTCTGATGAGCGTGTGTTGTGCTTGGAACGTATCAATGCAAGGGAGTTAAATGCTTCTGAATTGATAGCAATTTGCGCAGATTCTATGCCGGCGAGTGGCTTCAATCGCCTTGAAAATGCGGGGTTTGATTTGTTGGTCGGCGATGTATCGTTCATTTCGCAAACGCTGCTTGTGGCGCGTTTTGCGCAGTTGGTTGCGATAGGCGCAGACCTGCTGATGCTCGTCAAACCACAGTTTGAACTGCAGCCAGGTGATGTGGCCAAGGGCGGTATCGTGAAAGATGCGTCACTCTATGCCAAGGTGGAGGCCCGCATTCGCGACAGCTATGCGCAAGCGGGTTTGACGGTTAAAAAGTACATGGAAAGCCCAATCACGGGCGGTGATGGCAATCGCGAGTTTTTCGTGCATGCCGTCAAATAGGTCATCAGGAGAACACATGAGTTCATCTCAAAAATTGCCCATCAGTTTTGAGTTTTTCCCGCCAAAAACGCCTGAAGGCGTGGAGAAACTCGTCGCGGTTCGCCAAAAGCTCTATGCTCTCAAGCCTGAGTTTTTTAGCGTCACCTATGGCGCTGGTGGTTCCACGCAAGATGGCACTTTGCAAACCGTGCAAGCGATTCTTGCGGATGGCTTTGATGCTGCGCCACATTTCTCCTGCATCGGTGCGACAAAAGAATCCGTGCGAGCGCAGTTGGCGCAGTTCAAGCAAGCGGGCATCAAGCGCATGGTTGCGCTGCGTGGCGATTTGCCCAGCGGCTATGGCGCATTTGGTGAATTCAAATATGCGAGCGAGCTGATTGAATTCATCCGCGCTGAAACCGGCGATGCCTTCCATATTGAAGTTGGCTGCTACCCCGAAACTCATCCGCAGGCTAAATCGCCCGATGCTGATTTGCTTGCCTACGCGATGAAGGTCAAGGCTGGCGCAAGCAGCGCCATCACGCAATATTTTTTCAACAGCGATGCCTACTTCCGCTTTGTCGATGATGCATACAAACTGGGTGCCACGATCCCGGTCGTCCCCGGTATCATGCCCATCACCAATTCATCCCAGCTCATGCGCTTTTCTGATGCTTGCGGTGCTGAAATCCCGCGCTGGATTCGTGCACGCTTATCTGCTTTTGGCGATGATACCGCGTCGATCAAATCTTTTGGCTTAGATGTGGTGTCCGATCTGTGCGATCAGCTACGCAACGCCGGCGTACCAGGCTTGCATTTTTATTCGATGAATCAAGCAAATGCGGTAACAGAGATTTGCAAGCGGCTTGACTTGGCTTGACATCCTCACGATTTCAACCCATCAAAGGCGTTGAAGTCAACACCTCTTCAATCGTCGTCATCCCATCGGCCACACGCAGACAGGCTGCCAAGCGCAGGGGGCGCATGCCATCTGAAATGGCTTGTTTGCGAGTGGCATCCATATTGGCTTCTTTGTTGACCAAGCCTTTGAAGGCTTCTGAAACTGTGAGTAGTTCATATACGCCCATGCGGCCCATGTAGCCGGTCATACGGCAATCGACACAGCCCACAGGCTTGTAGGGTTTGTAGCCGGCGTTGATTTTCCACGGCTTAATCAGCTCGTTGATGGCTTCAGATGATGCGTTGTCTGCGGGCTGTTTGCAATTAGGGCAGAGTGTGCGCACAAGGCGTTGCGCGAGTACGCCCAATACCGTAGCGTTGATGAGATAAGGCGCAATACCGAGCTCCATCAGGCGGGCGACAGCGCTGGGCGCATCATTCGTGTGTAGCGTTGAAAACACGAGATGGCCTGTCAAAGCGGCTTGCACAGCCATCTCGGCCGTTTCCAAATCTCGAATCTCGCCCACCATGATGATGTCAGGGTCTTGGCGCATGAGGGCACGCAAGCCTTCGGCAAAACCGAAATCGAGCTGATGTTGCACCTGCGTTTGGTTGAACGCAGGCTCAATCATTTCGATCGGATCTTCCACGGTGCTGACGTTGACCTCTTCGGTCGCCAAGCGCTTGAGCGTGGAATACAGCGTTGTTGTTTTACCGGAGCCGGTCGGTCCGGTCACGAGGATGATGCCGTATGGGCGCTTGACCAGCTCTTCCCAGCGAGTGGCATCGTGCTCAGAAAACCCCAAGCCTTCAAGATCTTTCACCGCATTGTCGGGGTCAAAAATACGCATGACCATTTTTTCGCCAAAGGCGGTGGGCAGGGTGGACAAGCGCATTTCGACTTCATCGCCACGCGGATTCTTAGTCTTGATGCGGCCATCCAGCGGTCGGCGTTTTTCCACCACATCCATGCGCCCTAGCAGCTTGATGCGCGCCACCATCGCATTCATCACCCCCAATGGCACCTGATAAACGGCGTGCAACACGCCATCGATACGAAATCGAATGACGCCTTGCTCGCGGCGCGGCTCAAGGTGAATATCGCTCGCACGCTGGTCAAACGCATACTGCCAGAGCCAATCGACCACCTGCACCACGCCTTGGTCATTGGCATCGAGCTGCTTGTTGCCTTTACCGAGCTCCACCAGTTGCTCAAAGCTCGCCCCGCCCGCAGCACCACCGGTTTTGATGGCATTACGCACAGATTTGGCCAGGGCAAAAAACTCTGCGGTGAACTTATGGATGTCTTGCGGATTGGCCACCACCATGCGCACGCTGCGCTTGGCTTGGCGCTCTACTTCGTCCACCCAATCGCTGACGAAGGGCTGGCTGGTGGCCACCACTACCTGCGAGGGCAGCACCTGCACCGGCAAGATGCCATGCCGCTCGGCATAACTGGCACTCATGGTCTCGGCCACTTTGCCCACATCCACCTTCATCGGGTCAATGCGGAAATAATCGATGCCTGCCTTGGCCGCCAGAAACTGCGTGAGGTCTTCTATATCCAGCGGTTTGCCATCAGAGGCGCGGGTGATGGCCACAGCGGCCAACCGCACCAAAGGATGCTGCACGCTCTCCGCTTTGGAGCAACGATCCACCGTGCGTTTGGCCTCTTGCAGCGAAATCACGCCATCTGCTTGCAGCCATTGCACGATATGCCGCCAATCCAGAAGGCCATGGTGTGAAACCGGGGGAGCAGAGGTTTTGCGGGGGGTAGGCACGGCGTTCATCTCTGGATGTTAGCAAGCTTTGAGCGCACAGACCAGCTTACTTCAGCAGGGGTTTCAAAAGCCGCAGCCATTTGCGCGCAGGCAATTCGAATAGGGCCTCAATTTGATCAGCGCGGTCTGCCAGCAGATCGCGTTTCGGGCGCGATGGGGTGCGCTGCGCCAAGATCACGGTATTGCCTTCTTTGGTGGGTTTGAAGCTCCACACGGCCTCCTCGCCAAAGGCCGCAGTGATCTGCGCGAGGCTACGGTCAAAACTGCTGCTGCGGCCAAACAGGTTCACCACCATGCAACCGTCGGCGCTGAGCAATTGGCGGCAGTCGGCATAAAAAGCTTCGCTGTCGAGCACCGGTGCGGCGGCCTCGTGGTCGTACAAAT
>JBJTSL010000343.1:0-3693 GCA_046076625.1 Allobrachymonas sp. | reverse complement strand
TCATGCACGCGCTGGCTGGTGAGGATTTGCCGCGCACCGGCCAAATCTGCCAAGCGCGCCGCGCTGTTGACCGCATCGCCATAGCAATCGCCATTGATCTCCACCACCTCGCCTGATTCCATGCCGATTTGCAGCTCGATGCGCAGGCTGCGGAAAGTGCCCGAGCTCACGGCAAGCTTTTCATCGGCAAACAGCATCAGTGGGCGCTCCTGCAGTTCGCGCTGAATGGCGCAACAGGCATCAACGGCCTGTTCTTCCTTGGCAAACACCGCAAACACGCCATCACCCAAGGTCTTGACCACGCGGCCTTCAAACTGCGTGATGGCGCGGCTGATTGCATTGGTGAGCTGTGTGACCAAATGCGATGCCGTAGCATCGCCGATCTTTTCAAACAGCCCGGTGGAGCCCACAAGATCACAGAAGACGACGGTTGCCATACTGCGAGCATTGTAGGGCGGTTCACGCCGTCTACCGTCGCCAACAGTTGGCTTCTGCTGCGCAGTGGCGCTTGCGTCATATCCGCAGCACAAGACCCCACCCAAGTCGGGTTGACTGTATCGTCACATAACTTGGGCAACTCACACTGCATCTCGTCAATGCTCATCACCTACTTGACTGGCAAGATGCGATCAACCGCCAGAATAGCCTTCTGATGCACCGCCACGTATTTTTCATGCTGTGCGTGCACGAACACGATCCCCGAGCAGAGTTTGCGCGCCTCGCATACGCCCGTGCCGGTTTTCACGCCAAACGCCGTGGACTCATAACTGGCCGCAATGCAGCAGCTCGTCTCGGCCATCACCGGCACCACGCCCACAGGTATGCCACGCAGGCTCACGTTCAGTTGCTGCTCAACCGAGGCGAAGAAGGAATTGAAATCGACGAAGAAGCACGGGATCAAGACAGCATTTTACTGTTTAAATAAACATATAAATGGTGTCTTCGTGAGGTCTTTTGAGCCGTTGATCAATACTTTTTAGCGCATTTTTCAGAGCGCTTTAGGGGCTTCGCCGGCATGAAATATTCTTAGTTTGCTACTTTATTTATAGCAAAACAATATCGTACAACTCTTGCACCATCGTGTTCTCGGCCTGCAAGGAAATCGGCTTGCCAATGAAATCTGACAGCCCCGCCAAATGCTGGCTCTCTTCATCGAGAAACAGCTCCACCACCTGAGGCGCGGCGATCACGCGAAATTCCTTGGGGTTGAACTGGCGCGCCTCGCGCAAGATTTCACGCAAGATGTCGTAGCAAACCGATCGCGGCGTTTTCACGCTGCCTTTGCCTTGGCAGGCTGGGCAGGGCTCGCAGAGCATGTGCGCCAAGGATTCTCGGGTGCGCTTGCGCGTCATCTCCACCAAACCGAGTGGTGAAAAACTGGCAGCGGCATTCGTCTTGGTGCGGTCCCGAGCGAGTTGCTTATTGAGTTCAGCCAGCACTTGGCTTCGGTGCTCTTCTCGCGTCATGTCGATAAAGTCTGCAATGATCACACCACCCAAATTGCGCAGGCGCAATTGCCGTGCCATCGCACCCGCCGCTTCCAAGTTCGTCTTGAAAATCGTGTCGTCAAAGTTGCGTGCGCCCACAAAGCCGCCGGTATTCACGTCAATCGTGGTCAGCGCCTCGGTTTGGTCAATGATGAGGTAACCACCCGATTTCAACTCCACGCGCCGCTCCAGCGCTCGTGCCACCTCTTCGTCTACATTGAACAGATCAAAAATCGGCCGCTCACCCCTGTAGAGCTGTAGCTTCTCTGCCGCATGCGGCATGAACTCGTTACCGAACTCCATCAGCGCCTGGTACTGCTCCCGCGAATCCAAGCGAATGGTTTGCGTCTCGTCACTCGTCATGTCACGCAAGACGCGCTGCATCAGACTCAGATCGGTGTGCAACTTAGACATCGGCGGCAGCTCAGACGCGCTTTGCTTGATGCGCTGCCAGGTCTTGAGCAGGTATTGCATATCGTCCAGCAGCTCGGCATCGGTGGCCTCTTCCGCATTGGTGCGCAAGATGAAACCGCCGCCCTTGAATTGCTGTTTGGCTGCAAACGCGTCCCACAGCTTTTGCACCCGCGTGCGCAAGCGCTCGCGCTGCTCGGCGGGAATTTTTTGCGAAATGCCCATGTGGTCGTCTTGCGGCAAAAACACCAGTTGCCGCCCGGCCAAGCTGATTTGGCTGGACAGCCGCGCACCTTTGCTGCCAATCGGATCCTTGATAACCTGCATCATCAGCGCTTGACCTTCAAACACCTGCTTCTCGATCGGCACCGCAGGCGGCGCGTTGCGCTGCACGCCTTCCGCATACCGCGCATGCATGGAGCTGGCCAAATCCGCCACATGCAAAAACGCCGTCCGCTCCAAGCCAATATCAATGAAGGCCGACTGCATACCCGGCAGCACACGAGCCACTTTACCCAAATACACATTGCCCACGAGGCCGCGCTCCAAGCTGCGCTCAATGTGCAGCTCCTGCACCGCGCCATGCTCGATGATGGCCACGCGCGTTTCTTGAGGGCTCCAGTTGATGAGAATATCGTGTTGCATGACTCAGAAGGTAACGCGAAAACCGCGGAAATTCTGCGTCGCGGCAAAAAGAATCAGAGAATTTTTAGTTGGCGCAAGAGTTGCGCGGTCTCATGCATCGGCAAGCCCATGATCCCGCTGTAACTCCCGCTGATGTGGCTGATATACGCCGACACCCTGCCCTGAATCGCATATGCGCCTGACTTGCCCATGGGCTCACCGCTGGCCACATAGGCGTTGATTTGCTTTTGCGTCATGAGTGCGAAAGTCACTTTGGAAACAGACAGTGCCTGTACTCTTCTTGTGCCACTTTGAATCGCCACAGCGGTGAGCACGCGATGAGTTTTACCCGACAGCTCGCGCAACACACGCATTGCATCCTTCTCGTTCTCGGGCTTGCCGTAAATCGTGCGTCCGAAAGCCACGGTGGTATCTGAACAAAGCACAGGCGCAGCTGGCATCCCCCGCGCCTTCATCCGCGCCACCGCCGCATCCAGCTTGAGCCCCGTCACGCGCTGCACATAACTGCTCGGCGCTTCGTTCTTCAACACGACTTCCAAGCTTTCAGCGTCTTCGCTGGCAGCGGGCAACAACAATTCAAACTTCAAGCCAAGTTGGTCAAGAAGCTGCGCACGGCGTGGGCTTTGAGAGGCGAGGTAGATGAACTGACCCATAAGCAAATTGCTTTCTGACAAAACCTCGATGCTAAACTGAAGCTATGAAGAAATTTCTTCACGAATCACGTATCTTGCAAAAAAGATGTCCTCATTGCGCGAGAGTTAATCATCTCATGCCGATAGATTTGATTCGCAGCTTTTATCTGCATGGCGAGGGGTACACCTCAACTGCACGGCACTGGTGTCATCATTGTCATAAAGGCTGCGATGTTGACTGGTTTTTGACTTTGCAACTACTGTTGTACACAGCGTTAGGCATCGTATGTTTTTCGCAAGTCAGCGGGATTGTTTACATGCTGTCGCTTTATCCGGGCGAATCTTGGATAGCGTATGGAGCAACGCTGATTACTTTCTTCGCGGCACTTGTTTTCATCGACTTCTACTTCAAAGTTCTACTCGTCCGCTATTTACCTTGGGTCAAGCAAACTTAGCGTCTTTCACTCCCGATGATACGGATGTCCCGCATTCACGCTCCATGCGCGGTAGAGTTGCTC
>JBJTSL010000342.1:0-2986 GCA_046076625.1 Allobrachymonas sp. | reverse complement strand
CCATGCTGGCGTTGTGAAAGCGCTTCAAGTCAAAATTGGCGATAAGGTCAAGCAAGGCTCGGTGGTGTTGACACTGGAAGCAACAGGTGCTGCATCGGCTGCGCCAGCGCCTCCCCCTGCCGCACCTGCTCCAACCCCTGTTTCAGAGCCAAAAGCAGCTTCCGCCGGCATCATTCCTGCGCAGAGCGCTACCAATTCAGTAGCATCTAGCATCGAGGTGAAAGTGCCAGATATCGGTGACTTCAAAGATGTCGCCGTGATCGAAGTCTTCGTGAAACCAGGCGATGCAATCAAGGTTGAGCAGTCGCTGATCACCGTCGAATCCGATAAAGCCGCCATGGAAATTCCTTCCAGTGCAGCGGGTGTTCTTAAAGAATTGAAGGTCAAGGTTGGCGACAAAGTCAATATCGGCGATCTGTTGGCGATATTGGAAGGCTCTGCTCCAGCCGCTGCTTCAGTACCCGTCTCAGAGCAAAAACAGCCAGCAGCCGGCACGAATCCTGCGCCAAGCGCTCCTGTTTCCGTAGCACCTAGTGCAACTGCAGCGCCAGCGCACAACCCGACCATTGCGCCCACGGGCACACTGCCTCACGCCTCCCCTAGTGTGCGCAAGTTCGCGCGTGAACTCGGCGTGCCTCTCGATGAAGTCAAAGGCTCTGGGCCCAAAGGCCGGATCACCGAGGCCGATATTCAAAGCTTCACCAAATCCGTGATGAGTGGCGCGGTGGCGACGAAAGCTATCGCTGCCAAAGCGCCAGCTGCGGGCAGCGGAGACGGCGCGGCGTTGGGTCTCATCCCTTGGCCGAAGGTCGATTTCACCAAGTTTGGCCCGATTGAGCGCAAAGAGATGAGCCGCATCAAAAAGATCAGCGGCCAGAACCTCACGCGCAACGCGATCATGATCCCGGCCGTCACCAACCACGACGACGCCGACATCACCGATCTCGAAGCCTTCCGAGTGCAGCTCAACAAAGAGAATGAAAAAGCGAGCATCAAAGTCACGATGCTCGCCTTCCTCATCAAAGCCAGCGTGGCGGCACTCAAAAAATTCCCCGAGTTCAACTCCTCGCTGGACGGCAGTGATGCCTTGATCTACAAGCAGTATTACCACATCGGTTTTGCCGCTGACACTCCCAATGGCCTCGTCGTCCCGGTGATCAAGGATGCCGACAAAAAAGGCGTCTTGCAGATTAGCACTGAAATGGGCGAGCTGGCCAAAAAAGCGCGCGATGGCAAGCTCACGCCGGCTGAAATGAGCGGCGCGAGCTTTACCATCTCGTCGCTCGGCGGTATTGGTGGGCGGTATTTCACGCCGATCATCAACGCACCGGAAGTGGCGATCCTTGGCGTTTGCAAGAGCCAGATGGAGCCTGTGTGGGATGGCAGCGCATTCCAACCGCGCCTCATGCTCCCGCTCTCGCTCACCTGGGATCACCGCGTGATTGATGGCGCAGCCGCTGCGAGGTTCAACGCGTATCTCGGGCAGATTCTGGGCGATTTCCGCCGGGTCTTGCTCTAACAAATCATGAAATCCTTTTTGAACGCAAAGGACGCGAAGAATTCGCAGAGATCGCAGAAAAAAATACCAAAATTTGACTGTTTCTTTTCTGTGTTTTCTGCGTAACCTTTGCGTCCTCTGCGTTCAAAATTCTTTTTCTTTCTGAGCCAATACCCCATGACCACCGTCGTAGTCGTTAAAAAATCTGGCCAAGTCGCCATCGCTGCGGATAGCCTCGTCACCTTTGGCGATACCCGTCTCGGCTCGCGCTTTGAAGCGAACGAAAAAGTCTTCAAAGTCAAAGCCGTGGGTGGCGATACCTACATCACGACGGCTGGCACTGTGGCGCACTTCCCTGCTCTGCGCAAATCACTTGAATCCCTGCCCAAGGAAGAGCTCAAGCTGCATGGCAAGGATGAGGTCTACGACACATTCTTGAAGCTACACCCGGTGCTGAAAGAAAAGTTCTTCATGCAGACCAAGGAAGAAGATGCCGACCCGTATGAGTCGATGCAATTCTCCGCCCTCATCGCCAACAGCGCAGGCATTTTTGGGCTCTATAGCTACCGCGAAGTCTTTGAATTCAAGGAATTCTGGGGCGTCGGCTCAGGCCGCGCCTTTGCTCTTGGCGCGATGAGCGTGGCCTATGCGCAGCGCGGCACCTCTGCGCGCGATGTGGCCATGGCGGGCGTGACCGCTGGCTGTGAATTCGACAAAAACTCCGGTGGCCCCATCAAGGTGTTCACCATGAAACTAAAAAATTAATTGGGGTCAGAACCCAATTAACTGCTAGGAGAAACGCATGTCTCTGATTGAAATCCAAGTGCCTGATATTGGCGATTTTGACGAAGTGGCCGTGATTGAGCTGCTCGTCAAGCCGGGCGACACGGTCAAGGCTGAGCAATCGCTCATCACTGTGGAGTCTGACAAAGCTTCGATGGAAATTCCGTCCAGCGCGGCGGGCGTGGTCAAAGAGCTCAAAGTCAAACTGGGCGACAAAGTTAAGCAAGGCTCGCTCGTGCTTACGCTCGAAGCCGCCGGCGCGGCATCTGCCGCATCCCCATCGCCTGCACCTGCTCCAAGCCCAGTTTTAGAGCAAAAACAGCCATCGCCCGGCATCAATGCTGCGCAAAGCGCTACGAATTCAGTAGCATCTAGCTACATTGGCAGCGCAGATATGGATTGTGATTTGCTCGTCCTTGGCGCAGGGCCTGGCGGTTACAGCGCCGCATTTCGCGCTGCAGACCTCGGCCTCAAAGTCATCTTGGTGGAGCGCTATGCCACCCTAGGCGGCGTCTGCCTCAATGTTGGTTGTATTCCCAGCAAAGCACTCTTGCATGTGGCCGCTGTCATGGATGAAGTCAGCCACATGGCCGACCTCGGTATCGAATTCGGTGCACCCAAACTCGACATCGACAAACTGCGCGCACACAAAGAGAAAGTCATCGGCAAGCTCACTGGCGGCCTGGCCGGCATGGCCAAGATGCG
>JBJTSL010000341.1:0-10071 GCA_046076625.1 Allobrachymonas sp. | reverse complement strand
TTGCTTTTGAACGAGCGCCAAGCCATGCAACTTGCTAAGGATTGCGTGGTGATTTGCAAAGCATTGATCGAATCTGAGCCTGTGGAGAGCTTGAAATCGCTCAAAAGGCGAGTGCTTGATTGGCTGATGTGCAGGTTGGAGATGGAGCAAACCTCTTCGTGACGAATTCAGAGATAACGTGCTGATTTGACAGTGTTTGTAGTGATATATAAGCTTTTTCGGCTTCTTACCGTCATAGAATCTGCATTAAACGCTATCAAAAATATAGCAAATCAAAGCTTGGTTCGGTTGAAAAAACCTTCGCATACAAGCCGATTGGCTCGCAGGTGACACCTAACCCGAATCGCGGAGTATGCTGATGCCCATTCTGCGTAAAATCGCTAAATAGAACGTTCGTGCTTTTTTCTGAAAGGATTGCTGATGACAGCTGAATACAAACTCCACGGTGACATCGCCGTGATCACCTTGAACAACCCGCCGGTCAACGGCTTGGGGCTTTCCACGCGCGTGGGCGTTGCGCAGGCGCTGACCAAGGCGCAGCTGGATGGCAAGGTCAAAGCCATTGTCATCACCGGCGCTGGCAAAGCCTTCTCGGGCGGGGCAGACATCAAAGAATTTGGCTCTGACAAAGCGATTGCCGAGCCGAATTTACTCAGTCTGATCAAAGCTTGCGAGAACTCGCCCAAGCTCATCGTGGCGGCGATTCATAGCGTGTGCATGGGCGGCGGCTTGGAGTTGGCGCTGGGCTGCCACTATCGCGTGGCGGCTAAGGGAACGAAGGTGGCGCTTCCTGAGGTCAAGCTTGGCCTGATTCCCGGCGCGGGCGGCACGCAGCGTTTGCCGCGTGCGCTTGGCGTGGAGCCTGCGCTCAATATGATCGTGAGCGGCGAGCCTGTGGCGGCTGAGATGCTGGCGATGGTGCCTAAGCAGCAGTTGTTCCACGCCATTGCCGAAAGCCCCGAAACAGTGGTCAAGGAAGCAATTGCTTTGGCCAATGATGCCTTGGAAGAGCATGACAAGGAAGGCACGCCTTTTCCACTGGTGCGCAATATGCTCGCGAAGCATCCGCTGGGCGATGCGTATTTTCAGTTTGCCCGCAACATGGTCAAGGGTATGGCCAAAGGCTTTCCTGCGCCGCTCAAGTGCGTAGACGCGGTGGAAAGCGCGACGAAGAAAAAGTTTGACGAAGGCATGGCGCTGGAGCGCGAGGCGTTCATCAATTTGATGTGGACACCGGAGTGCAAAGCACTGCGGCATTTGTTCGTCGCCGAGCGCGCAGCATCGAAGATTGCGGATGTGCCGGAAGATACGCCGAAGCGCGAGATCAAATCTGTTGCCGTGATTGGCGCGGGCACGATGGGCGGCGGCATTGCGATGAATTTCTTGAATGCGGGCATTCCCGTGAAGATGCTGGAATTGAAGCAAGAAGCGCTGGACAAAGGCGTGGGCATCATGCGCAAGAATTACGAAGCGCAAGTGAAAAAAGGCAAGCTCAAGCAACAGAAACTGGATGAGCGCATGGGCTTGCTGTCCACCACGCTGTCGTATGCCGAATTAGGTAGCGCTGATCTCGTGATCGAAGCCGTGTTTGAAGACATGGGCGTGAAAGAAAAGGTGTTTAAAGAGCTGGATCGCGTGATGAAGAAGGGCGCGATTCTCGCTTCCAACACTTCGACGCTGGATGTGGACAAAATCGCCTCGTTTACCAAGCGCCCGCAAGATGTGGTCGGCCTGCATTTCTTCAGCCCAGCCAACGTGATGAAGCTGCTGGAAGTGGTGCGCGGCAAGAAGACGGGCAAAGATGTGATGGCCACTGTGATGGGTGTGGCCAAGAAGATCAAGAAAATTGCTGTGGTCTCAGGCGTGTGCGATGGCTTCATTGGCAACCGCATGATTGAGCAGTATTCGCGTCAAGCGGGCTTCCTCATTGAAGAAGGCTGCACGCCTCAGCAGGTGGACAAAGCGGTGGAGAAATTTGGCTTTGCCATGGGCCCGTTCCGCATGGGCGATTTGGCGGGTAACGACATTGGCTGGTATATCCGCAAGCGCCGCTATGTGGAAAAGCCCAGCATGAAATACAGCAAAACGGCTGATCTGCTCTGCGAGATGGGGCGCTTTGGCCAGAAAACGAATGCAGGCTGGTATGACTACATTCCCGGCAAGCGCGATGCGATGCCCAGCGATGTGGTCAACAAAATGATCGAAGAGCATCGCGCCAAGATCGGCCTGAAAGCTCGCAAAATTTCTGACGAAGAAATCGTGCAGCGCTTGGTGTTCAGCTTGGTCAATGAAGCAGCGCATATCTTAGAAGACGGCATTGCATCGAAAGCCAGCGACATTGACATGGTCTACATCACGGGCTACGGATTCCCCATTCCGAAGGGCGGCCCGATGCACTACGCCGATCAGTTTGGCTTGTTCAACATGATGATGGTGATGAACAGCTTCGCCAAGAATCCGAACGACGATGCTGCATTCTGGGAGCCAGCTCCGCTTATCAAGCGTTTGATGGCTGAGGGTAAGACCTTCAACTGACCCTTCGACTGTTCAGTAGGCCATTTTTTGAATCATTTCAGTACTTTGCCGGCATGAAACCTTCGTAGAGTGCTATTAAATTAGGAGTTCATCATGACATCCGCAGTAATCGTTTCCACCGCCCGCACCCCGCTTGCCAAGAGCTGGAAAGGGGCTTTCAACATGACCCATGGCGCAACTTTGGGTGGCCACGCTGTGAAGCATGCCATCCAGCGCGCAGGTATCGAAGCCGCGGAGGTGGACGATGTGATCATGGGTTGCGCCAATCCTGAAGGGGCGACGGGCGCCAACATCGCTCGCCAAATCGCGCTCATGGCCGATTGTCCGATCACCACTTCCGGTATGACGATCAATCGTTTTTGCTCGTCTGGCCTGCAAACCATTGCCACCGCTGCGCAGCGCGTCATTGCGGGCGAGGGGGATGTGTATGTGGCCGGCGGTGTGGAGAGCATTTCTTGCGTGCAACAAGAGATGAACATGCACATGATGACCGACCCGGCACTGATGAAAAAGAAGCCCGAGATTTACTGGAACATGCTGCAAACCGCTGAGCAAGTGGCCAAGCGCTATTCGATAGGCCGCGACGCAATGGACGAATACGGCGCACGCAGCCAGCAGCGCGCTTGCGCTGCCTTGGCTGCTGGTTTGTTTGAAGCCGAAATCGCTCCGATCACCGTGAAAGCCGGTATCGCGGATGCGACCTTTGGTTTGATGACCAAAGAAGTGACCGTGAGCAAAGACGAAGGCATTCGCGAAGGCACAACCAAGGAAGGCATCAGTGGCATCCGCTCAGCCGTGCCTGGCGGCTTGATTGCTGCCGGCAATGCCAGCCAATTCTCCGATGGCGCGGGTGCTTGCGTGGTGATGAATGAAGAGCTTGCAGGCAAGCGTGGCCTCAAGCCGCTAGGCCGCTTCCTCGGTTTCGCTGTCGCAGGTTGCGAGCCTGATGAAATGGGTATCGGCCCCGTGTTTGCGATTCCTAAAGTGCTCAAACGCCTCGGCCTCAAGGTGAGCGATATCGACCTGTGGGAGCTCAATGAAGCCTTCGCCGTGCAAGTGATCTATTGCCGTGACAAGCTTGGCATCCCCGATGACAAACTCAATGTCAACGGTGGCGCCATCGCGGTTGGCCACCCCTATGGCGTGAGTGGCCAACGCCTCACCGGCCATGCCCTCATCGAGGGAAAACGCCGTGGCGCGAAACGTGTGTGCGTGACGATGTGCATTGGCGGCGGTATGGGCGCTGCGGGTATCTTCGAAGTGCTCTAAGCATGAGTCAAGCCACAGACGGCTTGCCTCAAAGCCCCGAAGCTTGGCTGGCTTGGGGCAGCCGGATATTGCAGACGCAAGCCTTCAGCGTATTGCTGGGGGCAAAGCTCACGGCATTGGATCGTGGCAGCTGCGAACTGACTTTGCCATTGAGCTCTCAGCATTTTCAACAGCATGGCTTTGCGCATGGCGGCGTGGTGAGCTACCTAGCGGATAACGCATTGACCTACGCGGGTGGCACGTCACTGGGTAGCAATGCTTTAACGCTCGAGTTCAAGATTAACTACGTGCGCCCAGCGATTGGTGAGGTGTTGATTGCTCGTGCACAAGCTGAAGCCACTGGGAAAACACAATCGGTGTGCCGCTGCAATGTGTATGCCGTGAAAGATGGCGAGGAAAAGCTCTGCGCAGTGGCGCAGGGCACGATTGTTCCTGCACCTTCTAAGGACTGAAACTCATTTGACGATTGCGCAAGCATCGTTCTTTCTTAAATTTCTGTTGACCATGAGCTATCGCAACACTCTCGATTTCCTGATGTATGGATGGCTTCAAGCGGAGGCGTTGAATGGGCGTGCTCGCTTTGCGGAGCATTCCCGTGGAACGTTTGACGCTGTGCTTGATACCTGCGAGAAGATTGCAAGAGAGAAGTTTGCGCCGTTTAATCGCGTGGCAGATCGGCAAGAGCCGCGAACGGAAGTGGATGCCGACGGTGCGTTGAAAGTGGTATTGCCGAAAGCCACGCATGACGCGCGCGCTGCGTATGCTGAGAGCGGCATGTTTGCCGCAGCGCAGGATGAGGCGATGGGTGGAATGCAACTGCCTTATCTGGTGGAAGCGGCGGCGAATTCATTTTTTGGGATTGGATCGATCTCAATAGGCTGGAATTTGCTCACTGTGGGCAATGCGAATGCGATTTTGGCTTCGGGCACGGAGAGGCAAAAGCAGGTGTTTGCGGTCAATCAATTCAATGGCCGCTGGGCGGGCACGATGTGTTTGAGCGAGCCGCAGGCAGGCTCATCGCTTTCAGATATCACCACGCGTGCCGAATTGGAGGATGCGAACGATGTTTTGGGTGCACGCTACCGCCTGCGCGGCAACAAGATGTGGATCTCGGGTGGCGAGCATGATGTGACAGAGAACATCATCCATCTGGTGCTCGCAAAAATTCCTGATGAGAACGGCAAGCTGATCGCAGGCACGCGTGGGATTTCGCTCTTTATCGTGCCGAAAAAAATGGTGAATGCGCAAGGTGAATTGACAGGGCCGCGCAATGATGTGACGCTGGCCGGTCTGAACCATAAACTCGGCTGGGCAGGTACGCCGAATACCTTGCTCAATTTTGGCGAAGGCAAGTTCAAACCTGATGGCAAGGCTGGAGCGGTTGGATACTTGGTGGGCAAACCGGGCGAAGGCCTCAAGGGTATGTTCCACATGATGAATGAGGCGCGCATTGGTATTGGCATGGCAGCGACATCGCTGGGGCTGGCTGGCTATTACGCAAGCCTCGAATACGCTAAGGTGCGCACGCAAGGCAGGCCGATCACGGGTGACGGTAAAAATAGCAGCGCCCCGCAAGTGCGTCTGATTCAGCATGCCGATATCAAGCGCATGTTGCTCGCGCAAAAGAGCATTTGCGAAGGCGCGTTGGCGCTGCAGCTTTATTGCGCCAAGCTGGTGGATGACAAAGCCACGGGTGATGAAACCACGGCCAGTGAGGCCGCGCTGCTGCTGGAAATGCTCACACCGATATCGAAGAGCTGGCCAAGCGAGAATTGTTTGGAGGCCAATTCTCTGGCCATCCAAATCCACGGTGGCTATGGCTATACCCGCGATTTTCCGGTGGAGCAATACTGGCGCGACCAGCGCCTGAACATGATCCACGAAGGCACGCATGCGATTCAGGCCATGGATTTACTGGGGCGGAAGGTGGTGATGGATGGTGGTCGGGGTCTGCAGCTTTTGGCCGCCAAAATCAACATGACCATTGAACGCGCTATGCAAACGCCGGGGCTTGAAGCCGAAGCCAACCAACTCGCCGGCGCACTGAAGAAAATCGGCAATGCCACCAAAGCTGCATGGAGCACAGCCCAGCCGCAAGAAGCGCTGGCCAATGCCGTGCCCTATATGCAAGCCTTTGGTCATACGCTTTTGGCTTGGATCTGGCTGGACGTGAGTTTGGCCAATGCTACGAATTCAGGAGCGCTGCACGCAGGTATTACGTCATCCAGACAGTACTTTTACCTTTATGAACTGCCTAAAATCGACGCTTGGCTGGCCGTGGTTTCCCATCGAGACATGACCTGCGCTGACATGCCAGAGGAGGCCTTTTGAAAATCAACAAAGACATGAGCGAATCCGGCAAGCGTTGGTTTGACGCGATCACCTGGCTGCTGATTTATGGCGGCTTGCTCATGATCGTTACTGGATTCGTGGTGGGCGACGAGCAGTTGATTCTGGGCTGGTCACTGGGTGCGCTTGGCAGCTTGGCGACAGGTGCTGGCATCGTGATGGTCTATATTAGAAGTCGTCTAAAGGAGCAATGAACATGACCCACCGCCCCATCCAACAACTCTTTGACCTGAAAGGCAAAACCGCGCTCGTCACTGGCGGCTCGCGTGGCCTTGGGCTGCAGATGGCCTTCGCCCTTGGTGAAGCCGGCGCGAAGATCATGCTCTCATCGCGAAAAGCGGCTGATTTGGAAGAGGCCGCTGCCGAGTTGCAAGCCAAGGGTATTGATGCCCGCTGGATCGCGGCGGATTGCGCGGTGGAAGGCGATATTCACAAGCTGGCTGATGAGACCTTGCAACGCATGGGCGATGTGGATGTTTTGGTGAACAACGCTGGCGCGGCTTGGGGCTCGCCTGCGGAGGATCATCCTCTGGAGGCTTGGGACAAGGTGATGAACCTGAATGTGCGTGGCTATTTTCTGCTGTCCCAGCGCATTGCGAAGAAATCCATGATTGGCCGAAAGAGCGGTTCCATCATCAATCTTGCTTCGATTGCAGGCCTCGGCGGCAACCCCAGCGGCATGAACACGATTGCCTACAACACATCGAAGGGTGCAGTGATCAACTTCACCCGCGCCTTGGCCGCTGAATGGGGCAAGTACAACATCCGCGTGAACGCGATCTGCCCTGGATTCTTCCCAAGTAAGATGACGGCGGGCACTCTTAAAGTCATGGGCGAAGAAAAACTCATAGAAGGCGCACCCTTGCAGCGCTTGGGCGACGATGAAGATTTGAAAGGCCTCACCTTGCTCTACGCATCCGACGCTGGCAAACACATCACGGGGCAGTGGCTCGCGGTGGATGGCGGTGTGAGCATCGTGACAGGAGGGTGATGTAACATCACTAGTCTGTTTAACAGGTGGTTCGTATGCTTACACGCTTTAAAGTCACAGGATTTAAGAATTTAATTGGTCGTCCCTGAGAAACTCCCTTTTGCGGAGATTTCATCTCATGCAAACGCTCTTTGAATGCGCAGCTCGGTTATCAGCTCCAACCAACCAATCCCCCATTGGGCGCAAAGAAGCCGCAGCTTCTTGAGAATCTTGCGCAGGTTGTGCGCCGCTGCACTGAGCAGCGCATTGATCGCATCACCTTGCACGCCTTTGAGGAAATTGCGCGATAGCCTCGTATCCGATTTCATGTGCCCAATCACCGGTTCAATCGCGTTACGCCGTTTGAGCTTTCTCTTCAGGCTCGGTGTGATCCCCCGCTTGGCTCCTGAGATGAACACTTGACGCTGGTTGGTGTTGCAACCATGCCCTTTGTAGCCCCTGTCCACAAACACTTGGCTGGCTGCTACACCGCTGGTGCGCTGGGCTTGATCCAGACACGCTTTGAGCGTATGCCCGTCATACGGATTGCCCGGCAGTGACTTGGCTGCCAGCACGAAACTCTCCTTGCTGGTCGTCACGATCCCCACCTTCACGCCAAACTCATACTGCTTGTGCGCCTTGCCCTTGGAGATACATTCCACCTGCGGGGCATGCACGCTGTAGACCTTGGGTGGATCGCCCTCAGCTCTCACGCGCGGCTGGCTGTGGATGCGGCTGGCGATCTGTAGCAACTGAGCAAGATGCGCGTGTAGCCGAGGATCAAGCTGCATACCCTTGGCTTTGCGCTCAGTGTCCCGAATGACCCGTCCCAGCATCGTGCGCAGCTTGCTCGTTTGCGCTTGCGCTCGGTTGAACTGGCGCGCGTGGGCATAGCGAGCGGCTTGGACGAAAGCCTCTTGGCCTTTGAAAGTGTAGGGCTGGCGCAGAAGAATGCCACATCGCTTGGCTAATCTGACGACTTTGATGCGCGCTTTGTTGAGCAACTTGGCATCCGTGGGAAAGGCCACCGCCTTCTCTTGCACCGTGGTGTCGACATTGACCACACCCAATGAGCTGGCAGTGATGGTCTTGGTGGCCAAGCCGGTTTGCACCGTCAGCGCCAGGATGAATTCGCAACCCTCTGTGCCAATGCGCTGGCGAAACCCCGTCATCAGGCTGGGATCAATAGGCAGGTCGTGGCGAAAGTACTGCTCGCCGCAGAAGTATTGGAAGTAGGGATTCTCTACCCAAGCGCGCACGATGTCTTCGTCGCTCTCATCACGGATGTGTTTGAGCAGTTGCAGCCCCACCATCAAGCGGATGGGGTGGCCGGGGCGGCCTACGCCAGCGGCATACAGGCCACCGAACCTTGCTTCAAGGGCTTTCCAATCGATCTTGGCGGCCAAGGCGCACAGATCATGGCGCAGGTCAATCATATTGACCAGTTCCAAACGGAATAGGTCAGCATCGGCTTGGTGGGGGGTCTCGCGAAGTGCCATAAATTTGCAAGCTTTGCAGTCAATTGATCCACAAAACTTGCAATATTCGTACCACCCAATCAGCCGCTAACCCGCATGGATGCTGGGGTTGCGGGGTTTCTCAGGGACGACTAACTAATCAACACAATTGACTAGCAGGGTGAAAATTCCCCTTGGCTATCCCATAAATATGGGATACAGGCCAACTATTTTTGCCTCAAGGGTAGAACCTTAATCCATTTTCCTTGACGAATGTGGAGACTGTCTGCTGTAACGGTGAATTGCATGATTTTGTTTTTCGGTTGGAAATGTTAACTGCTATTTGCACAAAGTAGCGAGTGAAGATTGCTCTGCTTTGAGCTTGGAGCTGGGAAGCTCCGTGAGGGATACAAATTTATCTGCCTGCAAAGTAGGCCTCCAAACTGCGAGCGTGTCGTTGATTTGCTCGAAAGCTGAAGTTCGCAACAGCTCCACGCGCTTGATGGCGGCGTTGAGTTTTGCGGTGGCGGTTTCAAGCGCTTCTTGAGCTTTGAATTGTTCGTTACCACCTGAAGGAACGGTGAGCAGGGCGAAGGTGGCAGAGCCGTATTCGGCGCTGGGCTGCTTGAGGGCTTCGATGCATGCATCAAGGCTGAAGCTGCTCGTAAAGGCGAAGGTAGTGGAGATTTTGAATTGGGATTCGATGGTGGCAAAGGTGACGGTTTTGTTGCGTTTATCTTCGCTGAGCTTGGTTTGGGCATCGGTGTAGGCTTTGCCAGCTTCTGCGGCCGCTTCATTGATGCGGGCGGCGACTGCGATTTTGGCGCCTTGGGCTGCGGCAATGCCTTCTTGCAAGCCTTGAGCTGGGGATTTGCCCGCCATGCTGACGACGAGGGGCGAGGTGTTGAGTGAGGTGATTTTGAGGAGCTTGTCGATGCGGCCGCTATCGACGAGTTCTTTGAAATCGGTGGTTTGCTGCAATTCGGCCATGGCGCGGGTGGCAGCCATGACTCGCGCAGCGAGGGGGATGCCGGGGTTGACCACATCTTTGATGGATTCTGCGGCTTCGATGAGGCCGACTACCGTGGAGCAGGTGCCATCAAAATGGATGGCATCGCGGATGGCGGCTTCCATAGAGTATTCGGCTACGGTTTTGGTTTGCCGCTCTTTGACCAGAGTGGCCAGCAGCCTTTGCTGATGCAGCTCGATGCCTTGCACGATGACGTGCGCTGCCAGATTGCTGTAATAGCTGCTGTTGAATTCGGCTTGCAAGCCCGAAAAGAGGCCGGCCGTGCCTGCAAGGTTGCGCGAAGCCGTCGCGCCGGGGAGCACAGCGCCCAGCACGCCGGCGGCAGTGGTGGCAGCGCCGAGGTTGAAATTCACATCGGATTGCTGACGGCGCAGATAGGTTTTGAAGACGTTGCATCGGGAGGTGGAGACGGAGAGGATGCGATCTTGCACGCTGTTGCGATGCTGCTGCTTGGCGCTGGG
>JBJTSL010000340.1:0-2188 GCA_046076625.1 Allobrachymonas sp. | reverse complement strand
AACTCTTAACATGACAATCTGGAACCCCACCGACGACGGCCATGCCGACCTATCAAGCCACGATGCTTTCGTTGCCGGCGCGCCGCACAATACTTTCAAGCGACTGCGCGATACCGAACCCCTGTCATGGAATGAATGGGCTGGAGGAAAGGGATTTTGGTCCGTCACCCGCCATCAGGATATTCTTGATTTGAACCGCAACACCAAGCGTTTGTCTTCCGCGCAGGGTATTCGCATGGAGGATCAAACCCGCGAGGAATACCTCGCACGGCGCACGTTTCAAGAGACCGATCCCCCCGAACACACCCGAACCCGAATGCTCGTGGCCAAGGCATTTTCTAAGCCCATGATTGCGCTGTATGAAGAGCAAATTCGACACCTGTGCGATGAGATTCTGGACATGGCGCTCGAACACCCAGAATTCGATGCAGTCACGCACATTGCCCGGCAATTGCCGATGCGCATGCTCGGACGTATCGTAGGTTTGCCCGAGGAAGATTTGGATTGGTTGGTCGACAAAGGCGATGCTTTGATGGCCAACACCGATAGCGATTTCACATCGCACGTGGTCGATCAGATGGACACGCAGGCTTATCGCTTCATGCCATTTCGGTCTCCAGCGGGGGCTGAGTTGTATGACTATGCCGCAAAGTTAATGCAGCGAAAGGCGGCGGCCTCTGACACGCAAGGTGTGTTGCACTTGATCACCCAGCCCGATGCAAGCGGCAATGTCATCAGCGACACTGAGTTTCGCAATTTCTTTTGTTTGCTCGTGGCCGCTGGTAATGACACAACGCGATACTCGATCGCAGCCGCCTTGCACGCATTGGCCAATCAGGATGGACTGATGGCGCAGCTGCAAAGCATTCGCGACGAAACCGCTTGGGAGGGAGTCGCAGACGAGTTCATTCGATGGGCGTCGCCAGCAACACACTTTAGGCGCACCGCTGTTGAAGACTTTGACATGCATGGAAAAACCGTACGCGAAGGCGACAAAGTATTGCTCTGGTTTATTTCAGGCAATCGCGACGAGCGTGCTTTTGCAGATCCATTTACGGTGAATCCTCACCGCGGTGTGAATCGCCATCTTGCCTTTGGTCAGGGCGGTCCTCATGCGTGCCTAGGAATGTGGCTTGCAAGGCTGGAGGTACGCGTGCTGCTGCAGTCCTTACTCGCCAAAGTCAAACGTATTGAGCAAACAGGCGAGCATGCCTTCTTGCGGTCCAACTTTGTCTGCGGCATCAAGCGGCTGCCGGTGCGTATGCATCGCCACTCGTGAGACGTGCGCGCTCAACCTTCACTTTTTCTCAAAAGAATCTATTTATGAGTCTCACTATTCACCCTCAATCTGAAAGCAACGACCGTTTGCGTGTGTTGTTTTGCGATCATCTGGCCATTGCACGCGGGAAATACATACCCTTCAAACCGGGCAAGGGTGGTGTGGCGCGGTTCTGTCGGGGTACCTACGGCGTCACTTACGAAAAGGAACTGATCCCTGCGCCTGGCGCCATGGTGATGGAAGGTTTGCCAGACATCGAGCTGATCGTCGATGCCAACGATGTGCGCAGTTCGTGGCAAGCCAATACTTGGGTGGCGGTGGGTGACTTGCGCGCAAACGACGGCACACCACTGCCCATGTGTGGCCGAAGCGCCTTGAAACGCGCGATCTCGGACTGGAATGTCTTGGGTTACAGCCCGATGGTGGGTATCGAACTCGAGGCGTTTGCATTCCAGATGGAAGCCGATCGATCTCTCAGGCCCTACGACACTCCGGCTGCGCATGTGTACGCCAGCGGCCCATTTGCTGACCCCCGCGGTTTTTCAGAAGCCATCTGGGATAAAGCCAGCGCCGCTGGCTTTCACATCGACAGCATGAACACCGAGTACGACGCGCCGCAGTTTGAGTTTACGCTCACCTACGACCACGCCCTTCGTGCCGTAGACGATATCTTTTTGTTCCGCCAGCTCGCGCGGGAAGTGGCCTATCAGCACGGCATCATGCTGACCTTCATGCCCAAGCCCATCCTATCCGTGGGCGGCAGCGGCGTTCATGTGAATTTCAGCCTTGCTGACAAAGACGGTAAAAACACCATCAGTGGTGGGCATGATTCGAGCAAATTCAACGCATTGACCCTGGGCTGCACGGCGGGACTGATGCAACACCACGCTGCTTTGGCGGGTATCGCTG
>JBJTSL010000339.1:0-5794 GCA_046076625.1 Allobrachymonas sp. | reverse complement strand
TTTTTAAGCGTTTTAAGCTGTTCGCCGGTATAAAACCTGCGCCAAATGCTATTAAAATAGTAGTGGCTACGACTTGCAAACAGCCAGACCGAACGTGCCTAGTGCGGATTTCACGCCTTCGAGTTGAGCACGCAATGCCTCATCAACTGCCGGCAGTTTGAGGATTTGACCGGTTTTCTCGGGCACTTCTTGCACGACTTTGGCGGTGCGGATGCCGCGCTTGCTGAGGTTGGCCAGCGCATCGTTGGCGGCGCTTTGGCTGCCAAAAGCACCGAGCGAGATGCCGGGATCGAGTGAGGCGTTTTTCAGGGTCTCGTAGGGCAGGCCCAGCTCGCGCAGCTCGGCTTTTTTCTTGGCCAGCGCATCGGCATTGGCGTATTTGCCCATGTAAACAATCCAGCGTGGGCCTTCTTGCGCGGCTTCCAAGCTCCAACTGCCCGCCGGCAGGCTGGCGGCGGCGGTTTGCACGGTGCGGGCGGCGACGGCATCGAGCAAGGGGCTTTGCAGACATTCGGTCGCTTTGGGAGGCGGGGCAGAAGCCATGGCATCCACGCGCTTGGCCTCCGCCGGATTGAGCAGTGCAATCGCTTCGGGCTTGATCTGCGCTTGCAAGCGCTGCGGCTCGGTGTGCTGCGCAGGCGTGAGGCCCAAGCTGGCCAAATAGCCCTGACTCCACGCGAAATATGCGCCGTTGGCCAAAATCAACAGTAAAACAATGAAACGCAGCATAGGTTCAGGGCAGGGATTGGGCGCGCACGCTTACCTCTTGGCTGGCCACGCGCTGCATGCCCTGCGAAGTATGCACCAACAGCGCCCCTGTGGCATCCACGCCACGCGCCACGCCTTGCAAACCGTCGCTGAGCGCCACCTGTTTGCCTTGCAGCGCATCCAAAGCCGCAAAACGGCTGGAAAAGGCCGCAAAGCCTGTGCGCTCAAATTCCAGCAGATCGGTGAGCAAAGGCAGAAAAAGGCGCTCCAAAGCGCTTTGCGCGCTGCTGGCGGGGGAGATTTCTTGCAGCCAAGCGGCGGGGGTACGCAAATTGGGATCAACTGGCCGGGGAGCGATATTGATACCAATGCCGATCACGCAAAAGCGCTCGGCGCTGCTCTGCGCTGCTGCCGGGCTGGCCGTTTCAATCAAAATGCCCGCCAACTTGCGGCTTTGCCACCACAGATCATTCGGCCATTTGAGCTGAATGCCTGAGTCCAAACTGCCGGCCACACTCGTACCCACCGCGAGGCTCAAGCCTTCCCAGCTGGCGGGCGAGAGATTCAGGCCAAAAGAAAAGGTGAGCGAATCGCTAGCTTTGGACTGCCAATCTCGCCCCATGCGGCCACGGCCTGCGGTTTGCTGCTCGGCAATCAAAAGCGTTGGCTCGGTGCGGCCAGATCTCGCGCGCCGCATCAGCTCGGAATTGGTGGAATCAATTTCGGGCAGGATTTCAACACTGAACGTTGCGAGGCTGGGCAAACCCAATGCCATCACTTGCTGCCAAATATTCTCGGCCGGCCAATTCATGTGGCTTTACTTTTTCGCCAACATCGTGCCCCGGCACTTCTTGGCGCCGCACAGGCATCGGTAATCGGCCTTGAGTTTCTTCGTGTACGGCTCGTCGATCACCAGCCCATAGTCATAACACAGCTCTTCGCCCTTTTTGATGTCGCGCAGCGCCTTGATCCAGACACGGCTGTTGGTTTCGTCCTCATCGGCTTCGCAATTGGGGGCGCAGGCGTGGTTGATCCAGCGGGCATCGTTGCCGTCGTCGTTGCCGTCAATCACGCGGCCATCTTCGAGCGAGAAGTAGAACGTGTGGTTGGGCTGCGAGGGGTCATGCGGGTGGCGGCGCAGGGCCTCTTTCCAATTGATGATGCGGCCTTGGTATTCAATGAGGATTTGCCCGGCGGGAATGTTGCCCAAGGCAAACATGCCATTACCGTGGATGCCGGAGCGGCGCATTTCAATCAGGCGGGTGGTGAGTTCGGGGGCTCGTGGGCGAAGCGCTTGGGCGGCTCGCAGCTCTTTTTTAGAGGGCATGACTTAAGAAGGCGTAGCAATGATTTTGGCAAAGGCCAAAAAATTTGTTATCTTGGAATTGCACGTGTGCGTGGGCGCGCGTGCATGTGTTGCGTGCGCCTGTGCGTGCGTGCGCGAGAAAGCGATTATATGAAGACTCTGATCATTGCCGAAAAACCATCTGTGGCGCAAGACATCGTGCGTGCGCTCACGCCGGTGGTGGGCAAGTTTGAAAAAGAAGCCGAGCATTTTGAAAACGAGAAGTACCTCATCTCCTCCGCTGTGGGTCACCTCGTAGAAATTGAAGCGCCTGAAGCGTTTGATGTCAAGCGCGGCAAATGGAGCTTTGCCAATCTGCCAGTGATTCCGCCGCATTTTGATTTGAAGCCGGTGGACAAAACCAAGACGCGCCTCAACGCAGTGGTCAAGCTCGCCAAGCGCAAAGACGTGGGCGCACTCATCAACGCCTGCGACGCGGGGCGCGAGGGCGAGCTGATCTTCCGCTTGATTGAACAATACGCAGGCGGCAGCAAACCGCTGGCTAAGCCCGTGACGCGCCTTTGGCTGCAAAGCATGACGCCGCAAGCCATCCGCGATGGCTTCGATGCCCTGCGCAGCGACAAAGAAATGCGCCCATTGGCCGATGCAGCGCGCAGCCGCTCTGAAGCCGATTGGCTGGTGGGCATCAACGGCACGCGCGCGATGACAGCCTTCAACTCGCGCGATGGTGGCTTTTTCTTGACGACTGTGGGCCGCGTGCAAACGCCGACGCTGGCCGTGGTGGTGGAGCGCGAGGAACAAATCCGCAAGCACATTGCGCGGGATTATTGGGAAATTCACGCCACTTTCCTGGCCGAGGCGGGCGAGTATCCGGCGAAATGGTTTGATCCGAAGTTCAAGAAGGCAGAGGATGCTGATGCGCGTGCTGATCGCATCTGGGACGAGAAGACTGCAAAAGAAATCGCAGCCGCCGTCAAAAGCAAAGCCGCCAGCGTGACCGAAGAATCCAAACCGAGCACGCAAGCCAGCCCCGGCCTGTTTGACCTGACCAGCCTGCAACGCGAGGCCAACAGCAAATTCGGTTTCTCGGCCAAAACTACGCTGCAACTGGCGCAATCTTTGTATGAGCGTCACAAAGCTTTGACCTATCCGCGAACCGATTCGCGCTACTTGCCCGAAGACTATGTGCCGGTCGTCAAGCAAACCTTCGAGATGCTGGCCGACAGCGGCCACAAGCATCTGGAGCCACATGCCGCCGTAGCGCTCAACAATGGCTACATCAAGCCCAGCAAACGCATTTTTGACAACGCCAAAGTCTCCGATCACTTTGCCATCATCCCTACGCTGCAATCGCCTTCTGGCCTGTCGGAAGCGGAGTTCAAGCTCTACACCTTGGTGGCACGGCGCTTCATGGCGGTATTTTTCCCTTCGGCGGAATACCAGATCACCACGCGCATCACCACCGCACTGAATCACCATTTCAAGAGTGACGGCAAAGTGCTCGTCAAGCCCGGCTGGCTGGCTATTTATGGCAAAGAGGCCGACGATGAAATGGAGAAGAAGGAAGGGGAAAACAGCAAAACTCTCGTGCCTGTGAAGCCCGGCGAAATGGTGCGCAATGAAGCCATCGAAGCCAAGGGCCTCAAAACTCGGCCACCCGCGCGTTACTCCGAATCCACCCTGCTTGGCGCGATGGAAGGCGCAGGCAAATTTGTGGAAGACGATGAGCTGCGCGAAGCCCTGCACGAGAAAGGCTTGGGCACGCCCGCCACCCGTGCAGCCATCATCGAGGGCTTGCTCAACGAAAAATACATGCTGCGCGAAGGCCGCGAGATGATCCCGACGGCCAAGGCGTTTCAACTCATGACGCTCTTGCGCGGCTTGGGCGTCGAAGAGCTCTCCAAGCCAGAATTGACCGGCGAATGGGAAAGCAAGCTCGCCCTCATGGAAAAAGGCAAGCTCTCGCGCGAAGCCTTCATGGCCGAAATTGCCGCGATGACCGAAAAAATCGTGCGCAAAGCCAAGGAATACGACCGCGACACCGTGCCGGGCGACTACGCCACCTTGGTTGAGCCTTGCCCCAATTGCGGCGGCATCGTGAAAGAGAACTACCGCCGCTACACGTGTACTGGCAAGGCTGGCGCAGCGGAAGGCTGCGGTTTCAGCTTTGGTAAATCGCCCGCAGGCCGCACGTTTGAACCGACCGAAGTCGAGCAGTTTTTAAAGAATAAGCAGATCGGCCCGCTCGAGGGCTTCCGCTCCAAAGCCGGTTGGCCCTTCGTGGCCGAAATGGTGCTCAAGTTCAGCGAAGAAGACAAAAACTGGAAGCTTGAATTCGATTTTGGCGACGATGCCAAAGCCGCTGAAACCGGCGAAATCGTTGACCTGTCTGCTGAAGCTTCGCTTGGAAAATGCCCCAAATGCGGCAGCCCAGTCAAAGCCTTCGGCAAGAGCTACGTCTGCGAAAAATCCGTGCCCACGAATGCGCAGCCCACACCGAGTTGCGATTTCAAAAGCGGCCAAGTCATTTTGCAGCAGCCGATTGAGCGCGATCAAATGACCAAGCTCTTGGAAACCGGCAAGACCGATTTGCTCGACAAATTCGTCAGCATGCGCACCCGCCGCAGCTTCAAAGCCTTCTTAGCGTGGGATGCCGAGGCCGGCAAAGTGAATTTCGCGTTCGAGCCGCGAGAGAGCAAATATCCACCGCGGAAAACGGTGGCAGGCAAGACGGCTGCGGCGAAAACGCCCGCAGCGAAGAAAGTTGCTGCAAAAACCCCTGCAGCGAAAAAAGTCGCAGCTAAGAAAGCGCCTGCTGCCAAGAAAGCAGTCAGCAAAACTGCGGTGCCAAAAGCCAAAGCAGCCCCGCGCGCAGGTACTCTGATACCTAGCGCAGCCCTTGCTGCAGTCATCGGCGACGGCCTCTATGGCCGAGGCGAAGTCACCAAAAAACTCTGGGATTACATCAAATCCCAAGGCTTGCAAGATGTCAACGACAAACGCACCATTTACGCTGATGCCAAGCTGCAACCCGTGTTCGGCAAATCATCGGTCACGATGTTTGAGATTGCAGGTTTGATTGGTCAGCATTTGAGCTGACGCCATGTTGGCGATCAGATTTTTCATGGGCATAGCGGTGTTTCTGGCAGCACAAGCTCACGCCACACCCATCGATTGCAACAAAGCGTCCACCAGAGTCGAGCGCCAAATCTGCTCCAACGATTTGATTCTGCGCTTGGATCGAGCTGTGGATCGGAATTACCAAGGCAGCTTAGGATCCAGCATTGATTCACAAGCGAAGCAGCATTTGGTTCGAACTCAGCGAGACTGGTTGAAGAAGCGCAATGCTTGTCGGGATACGACGTGTATTGAGGAGATTTACCGAGCCAGAGTTGATGCACTTTGTGAGTATCCAGTCTTTCAGGGTGTGAACTGGGGTTGCGCGATTCGTTCAGAGGATATCAAGTAGATTTTTTTGCTCCTCATTCAATAGCACTCTACGCTTATTTTTTGCCGGCTGGGGGTGCTTTTTTCTTAGAAACCAAGGCAACTCATAGATCAGCGCATTGATAACCAACACACCGCTGCCTAAAGCGATTTGGACGGGGCGGGTGAGACCTTCGGGGTAGATCGCGGCGAGGAGGTAATGCTCGATGAAGCTGCTTTGGTAGCCTAGCTGGTCGTCCCTGAGAAACCCCGCAACCCCAGCATCCATGCGGGTTAGCGGCTGATTGGGTGGTACGAATATTGCAAGTTTTGTGGATCAATTGACTGCAAAGC
>JBJTSL010000338.1:0-2172 GCA_046076625.1 Allobrachymonas sp. | reverse complement strand
TGGCTTGGCCGCTCGTGAAAACCTCGACAACCTGATTTTCGTCATCAACTGCAATTTGCAGCGCCTAGATGGCCCCGTGCGTGGCAACGGCAAGATCATCCAAGAGCTCGAAGGCGAATTCCGTGGCGCTGGGTGGAACGTCATCAAATGCCTCTGGGGCAGCGGCTGGGACGAGCTGCTCGCGCGCGACAAAAACGGTGCGCTGAAGAAAATCATGATGGAAACGCTGGACGGCGACTACCAAGCCTTCAAAGCCAATGACGGTGCCTACGTGCGCAAGCATTTCTTCGGCCGCAGCCCCGAGACGCTGGAGATGGTCGCCCACATGAGCGACGACGATATCTGGAATTTGAAGCGCGGCGGCCACGACCCGCAAAAGGTCTATGCGGCTTATCACAGCTCAGTGAACCACAAAGGCCAGCCGACTGTGCTGCTGATGAAAACCGTCAAAGGCTTTGGCATGGGCAAAATTGGCGAAGGCAAAAATACGGTTCACCAAACCAAAAAGCTACAAGATGAAGACATCAAAGCCTTCCGTGACCGCTTCAACATCCCCATTCCCGACAGCGAATTGGCTAAACTGCCGTTCTACAAGCCGGCTGACGACACGCCCGAAATGCAGTACCTGCATGCACGCCGCAAAGCGCTAGGCGGCTATCTGCCACATCGCCGCACCAAGGCCGATGAAAGCTTCACCGTACCTGCACTCGATGTGTTCAAGTCCGTGATGGAGCCTACGGCAGAAGGCCGAGAGATTTCCACCACGCAAGCCTATGTGCGCTTCATCACCCAGCTGCTGCGCGATCAGGCCATAGGCAAGCGCGTGGTGCCCATCCTCGTGGATGAGGCACGTACTTTCGGTATGGAAGGCTTGTTCCGTCAAGTAGGCATTTACAACCCACTCGGCCAGCAATACACCCCAGTCGATAAAGACCAGGTGATGTACTACAAGGAAGACAAAGCGGGTCAAATTTTGCAAGAAGGCATTAACGAAGCGGGCGGCATGAGCAGTTGGATTGCGGCGGCCACCTCATATTCGACCAGCAACCGCATCATGGTGCCTTTCTATGTGTACTACTCGATGTTTGGCTTCCAGCGCATTGGCGATTTGGCTTGGGCGGCGGGCGATATGCAAGCTCGCGGCTTCTTGCTCGGCGGCACGAGTGGTCGCACCACGCTCAACGGCGAAGGCCTGCAACACGAAGACGGCCATAGCCACATCATGGCGGGCACGATTCCCAATTGCATCTCGTATGACCCAACGTTTGCTCACGAGGTCGGCATCATCTTGCACCATGGCTTGAAGCGCATGGTGGAAAAGCAGGACAACGTGTTCTATTACGTGACTTTGCTCAACGAAAACTACGCCATGCCCGGCCTCAAAGCTGGCACGGAAGAGCAAATCATCAAAGGCATGTATTTGCTGCAAGAAGCCGCGAAGAAAGACCACACGGTCAACCTGCTCGGATCGGGCACGATCCTGCGCGAGAGCATGGCTGCCAAAGAGCTGCTGGAGAAAGACTGGGGCGTGGGTGCAAATGTGTGGAGCTGCCCAAGCTTCAACGAGCTGACCCGTGACGGCCAAGCGGCAGACCGCCAAAATTTGCTCAACCCTGAAGCGCAACCTGTGAAGAGCTTCGTCGAGCAGCAGCTGAGCCAAACCACCGGCCCCGTGATCGCTTCAACCGACTACATGAAAGCCTACGCCGAGCAAATCCGCCCCTACGTGCAAAAAGCCACGGCAGACGGTAAACCGACTCGTACCTACAAAGTACTCGGTACCGACGGCTTTGGTCGCTCCGATTTCCGCAGTAAGCTGCGCGAGCACTTCGAAGTCAACCGCAACTACATCGTCATCGCCTCGCTCAAGGCATTGGCTGACGACGGCAAACTACCTCTGTCGAAAGTGACTGACGCGATCAAAAAGTACGGCATCAAAACCGACAAGATCAACCCCTTGTACGCTTGATCGGGAGAACACAACATGTCCGTTATTGAAATCCAAGTCCCAGACATCGGCGATTTTGATGAAGTTGCCGTCATCGAGCTGCTCGTGAAACCGGGCGATAGCGTGAAAGCAGAGCAATCACTCATCACGGTCGAGTCTGACAAGGCCTCGATGGAAATTCCTTCTAGCCATGCTGGCGTTGTGAAAGAGCTTCAAGTCAAAAT
>JBJTSL010000337.1:0-5147 GCA_046076625.1 Allobrachymonas sp. | reverse complement strand
GGTGGGGCTACCCGGCAGCTTGCAGGTGTTCGCGTCTCACAACATGCGTGCGACAGCCAGCGTGGCCCAGGCGCTGGAAATCCGTACCGGCAGCACCGTACTTCAACTGCAAGTATTGGGTGATGGCTGGGGGGCAGCCATTGCACGTCAGCGAGCGCTTTTTCCCCGTTCCGCGTTTTGCCCGGCTGGCAGAGCTCGTGCGTCAAAGCGGCTCCATCACGCAAGCCTTCGGTGCCTGCGGTGTGGCCGACTACACGCGGCGGCAAAGCCGTATCTCGGCGCGACTGCCCAGTGCCGACATTGCGGCTCATCTGAAACAGCCTGTCACCCACCCGGCGCTGTACGTCAGCAGTGTTAACGTGGATACCGCTGGTGTGCCAATCGAGTATGCCTGCACCTGGTTCGCGGGTGACCGCGTGACTCTCACGGTGGATCACGGCCATGACGCATGACATAGGTACACCGTACCGCGTTGCCATCTACGCCGCTCCTGCCCGCGACACAGCTTGGTGGGGGCTTGGCAGCCAATGGCTGGGGCGCTGTGCCGCACGCGGCTGTAACATGCCCATGCCGCGCATCGACGGCATGGACGCTGCGACTCAGCAGGCCATCACCACAGACCCACGCCGCTATGGTTGGCACGCCACACTCAAGGCGCCGTTTCGCCTGTCTGCGCAGACTGATCTGCAAGCTTTGCGCAAGGCGGTAGTCGCGATCTGCCATGACCATGCCGAGATCGAGTTAGGTGATCTGCACGTTGACCGACTCGAATCATTCTTGGCGTTGAGGCCGCAAAACACGCCGGCCTCACTTGGTGCACTGGCGGATGATTGTGTGCGCCGTCTACAGCCCTTGGCCGCGCCTTTGACAGAAGCCGAGCTGGTGCGTCGTCGGCGCGCCGCGCTCACCACTGAGGAAGACGCGCTCATGCTAGCCTGGGGCTACCCGTGGGTGTTTGACAAGTTTCGCTTCCACTTCTCGCTCACACAGTCCCTGGATGGCATGCCAGCCGATCTGGTCAACGACTTGAAGGCCGCCGCCACTCGGCAGTTTGCAGACCTGCCGGCGTTGCGGCTGAGCCACCTCTCTATCTTCATAGAGCCCACGCCAGGCGCAGATTTCATCTTGTTCGAACAGATGGAGTTGGATGCATGACACACCGGCTTATCTATGTAGTAGGCCCTTCGGGCGCTGGCAAAGACAGCGTGCTGCATCAGCTACGCGAGGTCTGGGCAGGTTCGCCCCCCGCGCACTGGGCGCGCCGCACCATCACGCGGATCCCGCAGGCGGGGGGCGAAGACAACGAATATGCAGAGCCAGGGCTATTCGAGCGCCTGCAAAACGCAGGCGAATTTGCGATGCATTGGCATGCCAACAGCCACGCCTATGGCATTCGCCATCAAGAACTCGCACCTTTGGCACGTGGGCATTGTGTCTTCGTCAACGGCTCTCGTGCGCACTTGCCGCGGGTGTTGGCACACTGGCCAGAGGCAACGGTGGTGCAGATCACGGCGCCTCTCGATGTGCTGCGGCAGCGGCTCCATGCGCGCAACCGCGAGAGCATGCAGGCTATCTCTGATCGGCTGGCGCGCCACCTAGATGTCGAGCTTCCCACTAACGCAATTTGCATCATCAACGAAGGCTCGCTGGATGAAGCGGTGGAGAGTCTGCTGGTGGCGCTCCAAGCGCGGATCAGCGAGCGCTTGCCCCTCTTACCCTTGATGCCATGAAACTAGTTTCACTCAACACCTGGAAGGCCGAAGGGCAATACTTGCGGCGTATTGAAGCTATGGCGCAAGGCTTGAAGGCGCTGTCGCCGGATGTGATTGCGCTTCAAGAAGACCTGCGTACCGCAGACGAACTCACCCACACCGCGCGATCGCTGGCGCTGGCGCTCGATATGCAAGTGTTTTGGCTGCCCGCGCGGCCTAAGCTGCGCACGGTGGGCATGCAGCGCAAGCTCACCACCTCTGGTATGGCTATATTGAGCCGCTATCCCGTTCAGGAGCAACACGTGTTGGCATTGCCGCAGGACGAGCGCGATGGCGAGCGCGTGGCGCAATGCGTGCGGCTCGCAGACCCAGCGGGTGACTGGTGGCTGGTCAACCTGCACCTCACGCACTTGGATGATCGTGCCGACTTGCGCAAACAGCAGCTGGAGACAATATTGAGCGCAATGGCCGACCTCGCGCCAACACAGCCCGTTGTGCTGTGCGGGGATTTCAATGCTGGCCCTGACGACGAGGAAATCTCTCACTTCCTATCGATTGGTCGACTTCGTGATGTCTTTTCTGACGCAGCCAAGGTGACCCATGTGGATGCTGCGGGTGTTGACCGAAACTTAGATCACATTCTCTTGCGTCCCAATCGCGGTCTTGCTGTTGCCATAGGGTATGCGGCCGTGGTGCTTGACAAGCCCAACAGCGAGGGCGTGATGTTCAGCGATCACTATGGGGTGTACGCAGATTTGCGATTTTCTGAGGCCGCACCTCATTGACTGACCGCATTGATAAAAGCACATGTATCGGACTTTAATTTGTATTGCGCAGAGGATATTCATGATTTCGCACAGCAAGTCGTGTCTACGACTTTAATGTCTAACGTCAAGTGTGAATCCTGAAGCATTTCAGGCATTCGCCGGCATAAAATCTAGATAATTTGCTATGACTTTAGTAGCAAACGAGGGGTTAGCGCGCGACCTCATAGCCAATCGTGGTCGGCGCGTGGTCGGAGAATTTCTCGGTTTGGTAGATCTCCACCTCGCGGGCCGCTGCCGCGATGGCGGGTGTAGCCAAGTGATAGTCCAGCCGCCAGCCCACGTTTTTCTCATAGGCTGCGCCGCGTTGGCTCCACCAGGTGTAGCATTCGCCAGTGGTATCGGGGTGCAGGCGGCGATAGGTGTCGATCAAGCCGCCGCCTTTGGGGCTGGTATCGAGCAACTTGGTCATCCAAGCGCGTTCCTCGGGCGTGAAGCCGCTGTTTTTTTGGTTGGATTTCCAGTTTTTCAGGTCTTTCTCGGTGTGGGCGATGTTCACATCGCCGCAGAGCACAAATTCACGTTGGCTTCGCATCGCCGTCAATTGCGGGAAGATCGCGTCAAGAAAGCGGAATTTGGCTTCTTGCCGCTCTGGGCCGGATGAGCCGCTGGGGAAATACGCGCTGATGACCGAGAATTTGCGCGAGGGTGTGTCAAAGCGCAATTCCACATAGCGGCCCTCGGCATTGAACTCCCCCGCGCCTTGTGAAGTGTGGTGTTCAAAGCCGATGATCACATCAGAGGGCGCATGTCGGGTGTAGATGCCTACGCCGCTGTAGCCTTTTTTCTCGGCAAACTGGAAATACCCGCTCATACCTGCCAGATTGGCTAGCACCCCCAAATCCGCCGCCTGCGCCTTGACCTCCTGCACGCACATACAATCAGGCGCAGTGCGCTCCACCCAATTGGCCACGCCTTTGCTGGCCGCCGAGCGGATGCCGTTGAAGTTCAGGCTGGTGATGCGAAACAGAGATTTGTTCATAAGAGGCTCGATGTGACCCAAGGCTTGCAAGATGCAGACATGCTGGCAGTAGATTTTGTGCGATTTTCTGTCGAATCAGGGGTGCTGCGCTTTGGCGAGTTCAAAACCAAGGCTGGGCGGCTCTCCCCGTATTTTTTCAACGCCGGTTTGTTTGACGATGGAGCCAAGCTGCTCAGGCTGGCTGAGTTTTACGCCAAATCCATTGTGCAAAGCGGCATTGCGTTCGATATGCTGTTTGGCCCTGCCTACAAAGGCATTCCGTTGGTCGCCGCAGTCAGTATGGAGCTGACGCGTATGGGACGTAACTACCCCTATGCCTACAACCGCAAAGAAGCCAAAGACCATGGCGAAGGTGGCACGTTGGTGGGCGCGCCGGTCAAAGGCCGGGTGCTGATCATTGACGATGTGATGAGCGCCGGCACGGCGGCTCGGGAATCGATAGCTCTCATTGAGGCCGCCGGTGCCAAGCCTTGCGCAGTGGCAATTGCGCTGGATCGGCAGGAAAAAGCCACTGAAGTCACGGCCGAAGGGTTGCGCGATGTCAACCACAGCGCGGTGCAATACGTCACAGACGTGTTGGGCTTACAGGTTTGCGCCATTGCGAAACTTGCGCACTTGCTCCAATATCTACAGCTGGCGCAAGCATCGGATACACAGCTGGCCGCGTACCTACAGGCTGTGCAGGTGTATCGGCAGCGCTATGGGGTTGAGGGTGTCGTCACACGCTCTAAAGATTGAGACATGAAAAGGATCAGGTCATGAGGCATCGTTTGCAAGGGCTGGCAGTTTTGATTTGGCTGGGTGCAGCCTCGGCAGTGAGCGCCCAAGGCATCTTCAGTTGCACCACGCCCAGTGGCCGCAAGATCACCTCGGATCGACCGATTCCTGAGTGCGCCGCGCAAGACCAAAAAGAATTGAACCCCAGCGGCACCGTCAAGCGCGTGGTCAAACCCGTGATGACGGCTGACGAGCAGCGTGCCGCCGATCAGAAGGCCAAGGAAGAAAATGAAGAAAAGGCGCGCATAGAGGAAGAGCGCCGCAAAAACCGCGTGTTGCTGGCGCGCTACCCCAACGAAGCCGCGCACGACAAAGAGCGTGCGGATTCCTTGACGCAGGTAGACGAGGTGATTCGCGCATCGCAAAAGCGGATTGGCGAACTGGGCGAGCAACGCAAGAAAATCGGCGAAGAGATGGAGTTCTACAAAAAAGACCCCAGCAAAGCGCCACCCTCCTTGCGCCGTCAATTGGAAGACAACGAGCGCAGTATTGTGGTGCAACGCCGCTTCATCGGCGACCAAGAAGACGAGAAAAAGCGTGCCAATGCCCGATTTGATGAAGAGCTGGATCGCTTGAGGAAACTCTGGGCGCAGGCGGCGATTCCTACCTCAGCATCTGCCCCGACTGCGGCACCGGCTGCACCGGTGAAAAAATAAGCTAAACCAGCCTCTCGCCGGCATAGAATCTGCGCCGAATGCTCCTCATTTTGGAGCATTGGCCGTGCAATCATCCTCTTTCCGGCAGTTAAAACCCCAGAAACTGCTGTAAAGCTATGATGTAAGATGGTTTTTTCGATTTTGTAGCGCCAATTGCCGTCCTTTGGCTTCACCCATTTGGCGACCTCTCCAAAAT
>JBJTSL010000336.1:0-17256 GCA_046076625.1 Allobrachymonas sp. | reverse complement strand
GGGGGATGGCTACAGTGGTGTGGAGGTTCCCAGTGTCTGGCGTACCAATCGTACGCAAGCTACAGCCAAAGGCGATGCCTTGTCGGAAGGTGGGATGGACGATTTGGAGATTCCAGCCTTCTTGCGCAAGCAAGCGGACTAGCCAAACTGTGTAGCGAATAAATCGTTCACGAATGAAGCGCGTTGGGATGTCTCGACGCGCTTTGTTACTTTTTGTCTACTAGAATCCTACCGTGTTGTTGCAAAGAACCATCAAATCCTTAGTTCAAGCCGTTGGCGTGGGCGTTCACAGTGGCCAAAGGGTTGAACTCAAACTGCGGCCTGCGGCTGCGGACACGGGCATTGTGTTTCGCCGCGTGGATTTGGCCGAGCCCGTGGATATTCCCGTGAGCAGTGTGTCGGTGACCGATACGCGTATGGCCACCAGCATCAGTGCACCTGGCCATACTGCGCGCGTGCAGACGATTGAGCATCTGCTCTCAGCTTGTTCAGGCTTGGGAATTGACAACCTCTATATTGATATCACCGCAGAGGAAGTGCCGATCCTTGATGGCTCGTCTTCCTCATTTGTTTTCCTGTTACAAAGCGCAGGTATTGTCACGCAGCAGTCGCCCAAACGATTTGTTCGGGTGCTCGAACCGGTGGAGGTGCGTCAAGGCGCTGGTGAACAGATGAAATGGGCTCGGCTCGAGCCATTCGAAGGATTCAAACTCAAATTTGAAATTGAGTTTGGGCATCCTGCCGTCGATGCCACGGGACAGTATGTAGAGTTTGATCTATCTGAGGGCAACTATGCCCGCGACATCGCCCGTGCGCGCACGTTCGGCTTCACCAAAGATGTGGAAAATCTGCGAGCCAAAGGTTTGGGTATGGGTGGCGGTTTGGACAATGCCATTGTGATGGATGATTACCGCGTGCTCAACAGCGGTGGCCTGCGCTACGACGATGAATTCGTCAAGCACAAAATTCTGGATGCGATGGGCGACTTGTATTGCTTGGGCAAACCCCTACTGGCGGCCTACAGTGCTTTCCGCTCCGGGCACGCACTCAACAATTTACTGCTTCGCGAATTGCTCTCGCGACCACAAGCCTACGAAGTGGTCAGTTTTGAGCAGGCGAACTTGGCCCCGACTGGGTTTTCGCGTTTACTGCCCGCTTGGTAGGCCTAAACCATGAACGAGCTAAGTGCCCAGGCCTCCCAACGCTCGGCCCTGAAGCCTGATGCACGGGGTCGTTTGATTTTGCAAGACCCGATCGCATTCGATCAAGCCGTGCAGCCTAGCCTGCGCATCAGCGCTGAGATGGCGTCCCCAGATGTTCCCGTGATGGACCGCGAATCAGCTCGAGAAATGTGGGAAAGCCTGAGCATGGAGCCCGTGCAGGCGCAGCAGCTGCAAGCAGAGCGCAAACGCCTGCTCGCACGCGCCAATCAACTCGCAAGCGAAGCAGAAAGAAATGCAGCAGAACTCCGTGCCTTGAAGGCCCAAGCCGCGATTGAGCGCGACAACCGATGGAAGCATCCCTTGCTCTATGTGGGCGCAGCCGGCATCGTGGGTTTGGGTGCCTTGTGGTTGCTGGAGCGACGAAAACGCATGCAATTGCAAGAGCGTGAGCTTCAAGCCTGGACAGTGCAAGCACCGCCGGATTCGCTCACTGATGACTCAAACTCTCAGCCTCTTGAGCGGATGCCCATGGCAGAGGATTTTTACGCGCAGTCGGTGCAAGAGCCCGTCCATCGCAAACGAGCTTTCCCGAAAGACGAAAAGCCAGACGCCCACTTTGTCGACGACTTGGAAGACTTGCCTGATTTGGGCCAAGACTTCGCTACGGATTTGACTGGCCTGCCCGATGATGCGAAATCGCCTGCGCGAGCCCCTTCGGCCTCAATGCCGCGAACCGAAGCAGTGGGCACGCCTGACCGCAACACTGCGAACGCTCGTGTTTTGCCCCAACCAAAGAGTCAAGTTGACGCACAAGACACTCCTCTTCAATCGCCAGCATGGGCCACTGCGCCTCGCGCATCAGAGATCTCCGACGATGAGGAGTTGAGACTGGTTTCCAAATCAGCCAGAGAATACCAAGAGTCACTCTTGGACAAATCACGGCGCATGTTACGTAGTATCTTGCAGCGCCGGTCCCAGCGTGACGCGGCTATTTCATCGCATGCGCCTACGCAAGTGATCAGCACTGGCATGGGCTTCACGGGCATGTCAACCTTGGTGCACCCCGAAGACGCGCGAGAAGCGGTGCAATGGCTGCCGAGCGACGAGGCTCGCGAGGCTTTTGAACAAGAGCAAATGGCTCGCCTCTTGCAGGCTCAGTTGCACGATGGTCGATCTGCCGACTACAACCCAGATCGCGCCAATATTGAGTTGCTCTCGCAAACGCGACTCAAACCCATAAGCCAAGACCAGGCCGTGGAGCATTTGCTGGAGTTGCGTACAGCGGTCAGCGGCCTGGCTGTGTTGGGGCGACCTGAGGGTGCGCTGGTACTGCTGGCAGACCATATTGATGCGCATCCCGATACCTGCGCTTGGGCCTATCTGGAGCATATGCTGCTGTGTGAGCGCTTGGATTTGCGTGATGAGTTTGAATCTATGCGCAAGCGCTACCGTCTGCAATTCAACCGTATGGCGCCTTACTGGCACGAGCCCAACGCGAATGTGCTGGGGCTGGACGGCTACTCGCGTGCCGCCAGCGAATTGTGTACCGCTTGGGCGCAGGGCGTTGAGCAGGCTCATGCGTTGATTGCCGCTTGGTTGATCGGCCCCATGCTTGGGCGAAAGCTCGTGCAACTGCCGGCGTACCACGATCTTTTTGATTTGTATGAATTGTTAGAGTTCACGCCAGAAAACCTTGCGGCAGATGCGCAGGTGGAGCGTGCACGTACCGCTTTTGATCAAAAGCTTCATGACGCAGCACAGGAAGGCACGGAGCGTCCTCAGGATGATTTTGTGCCCACTGTGAGTTTGCTGGACTTGGACTATGAGTTTTCGACCGAGGTCACGTTGGAAGAAAAAGCGGTGCAAGAAGCGGAGCGATCGGTGACTATTGTCAAGCTGGGTAATTTCTCAGTGGATTTCAATGTGGCAGGTGCCCAGCTCGGTGGCTTGTTCTCTGTGCCGGCGGAGCTGGAAAAAAAGTAGGTTGCATGTACGTTTTATTTGAAGAGGGTGGCAAATTTCTTGCAGCCCGTGTGCTGTCGGAGGCTGAGAGTAGCCTGCAAGCCGAGATGGATTCTGGCAAACGCGTGAAGCTGAAGTCTGCACAAGTTTTGCTGCGGTTTGAGCAACCTGCGCCTGCAGCCCTGTTGCAGCAAGCCACAGACTTGGCGGCCTCCATGGACGTGGATCTGGCTTGGGAGTTTGCAAGCGAAGAAGAATTCGGTTTTGCTGAATTGGCAAGCGAGTATTTCAGCGCGAAGGCGACAGAGGTTGACCTGGCTGCGAGCTTGATATGTTTGTTTAACGCGCCGCATTACTTTCGCCGCGCGGGCAAAGGGCGATTCAGGAAAGCCAGTGCTGACATTGTGCAGCAGGCGCTGGCGGCGATTGAAAAGAAAAAGCTGATTGCTGCACAGATCAGCGATTGGGCGCATCAATTGGCCAGCCAGCGATGTCCTGAACCGATCCGCCAGCAGCTGTACAAAATTCTCTTCAAACCCGATAAAAACGCGCCGGAATACAAAGCGGTCGTAGAGGCCTCGCGCAGCACGCAAACTGCACCCTTGGTCTTGCTGAAAAACGCTGGCGCAATTGGCTCGGCCTATGAATTCCATTGGCAGCGCTTTGCCTTTGAGCACTTCCCTAAAGGCACGTCCTTCCCCCCCTTGCAAGCGCCACCGATAGCCGACGACCTGCCGCTGGCCGCCGTGCAGGCTTTCTCGATTGACGACAGCCAAACCACTGAGATTGACGACGCGCTGAGCGTGCAAGGCCTAGGCACAGGCACGATCACGCTTGGCATTCATATCGCCGTGCCGGCCTTGGCGGTTCAGCCCGGTAGCGCTTTGGACAAGGTGGCACGGGATCGCTACTCTACCGTCTACATGCCCGGTCACAAAATCACCATGCTGCCCGATTCGGTGGTGCAGCACTACACGCTTGCCGAGGGCCGAGATTGCCCTGCGTTGTCGCTGTACTTGCAACTTAACGAGGCGACTTTTGAGATCAAAAGCAGTGAAACCCGGCTAGAGCGTGTGCCGATTGCGCATAACTTGCGCCATGACCAACTCGATGTCTTGGTGAGTGAAGAGTGGTTGCTGGGGAAGCCTTCAGAAGCTCAAAATCATGATGAAAATGGAGATACGCCGGCTCATATTCTGCGTGAGGCGCTATCATTTTTATATCGCTTGGCATGCCACCTGAAAGCGCAGCGCGAGCAGGTGCGTGGCAAGCCTGAGATCTTCAACCGCCCGGATTACAACTTCCGTGTGGCCGTGCAAGGAGATTCACCGCAGGGTGATGAGCCTGTTGACATCACGGTACGCCGACGTGGCGCGCCGCTGGATTTGATGGTGGCCGAATGCATGATTTTGGCCAACACCACCTGGGGGCAGTGGCTGGCGCAATTCGGCGTGCCGGGTATCTATCGCTCTCAAGCCAGCCTCGCGCCCGGCGTGAAAGTGCGCATGGGCACCAAGGTGCTGCCGCATGCGGGCATTGGCGTGAAGGCTTATGCATGGAGCACCTCGCCACTGCGCCGCTACACAGATTTGGTGAATCAATGGCAATTGATTGCGTGTGCGAAACATGGCGCAACAGCGGCTTTGGCCGCGCCCTTCAAGCCCAAAGATGCGGAGTTGTTTGGCATCGTCAGCGGCTTTGATGCCGCCTATACCGCCTACAATGCCTTCCAAAATGGCATGGAGCGCTATTGGACGATGCGCTATGTGCAGCAGCGCGGTATCACAGAGCAGATCGCTACGGTGATGAAAGACGGGTTGGTGCGCGCTGACGCCATACCTCTCGTAGTGAGCGTAGGCGGTATTGCCAGTTTGCCGCGCGGGGCGCGCGTGAAGGTGCGCCTGGGCGAAATGGATTTGCTCATGCTCGAAATCAGCGGCAGTTTGATTGAGCGCTTGGATTTGGCTGCAACCGATGCAGCGGGCGATGAGGACGACGACGAGCCAGCGGTTGGCGTGCATTTGGCGCTGGATGTGAATGAGGAAGCAGTGGATAAATCCCCGGAAACCACCGCTTGATTCTGTCAGCATTGCTATAGATAATGTAGTGCTATGAACTTCCTGCGCAACATGAGCACTTTGGGCATCGCCTTGTTGATTTCCTTGTTCGTGCATGCCGGTTTGCTCACGGAGCGCTTCGTTGGCCCCGAGCGCTTCAATCGCGTATTTCAGGATACGCCGCTGGAGGTGATTTTGGTCAATGCCAAATCCAATGAGCGGCCTGATGTAGCCAAAGCGATTGCGCAAGCCTCATTGGCCGGTGGCGGTGATTTGGAAGCGGGCCGCGCGACCACGCCGTTGCCACTCTCATCGCTCACCAGCATGGGCGATGCCAACGAAGACATGCAGCGCAAGCTTGATGCATTGCAGGAGCAGCAAATGCTGATGCTGGCCACCATCAAGCAGCAACTTGCGGCCTTGCCACCCCCCGATCCGAAAGTCAGCTCACAAAACGCCGAAGCCCAAGCGCAGGAGCAGCGCCGCAAACAGCTGTTGCAATTGCTGGCTGAGATCGAAAAGCGCATCAATGCAGAAAACGCCCGCCCGAAAAAGCGTTATATCAGCCCGGCCACGCGCGAAGAGGTGTATGCGATTTATTACGACTCGCTGCGCCGAAAAATTGAAGATCGTGGTACACAGAATTTCCCGGAAGCGGCAGGCAATAAGCTCTATGGCGAGCTCACCATGATTGTCACGATCAACCACGATGGCCGCGTGCTCGACACAGAAGTGATTGAACCCTCCGGCATCACCGCGCTGGATCGCCGCGCACAATCGATTGCCAAATCCGCCGGCCCATTCGGCAAATTCTCTGATGAAATGCGCCGCCGCGCAGACCAAATCGTCGTCGTCTCGCGCTTCAAGTTCACAAGGGAAGAGACGCTGGAAACCAAACTCACCTCGCGCTGATCATGCTCCGTGTCTTGATGCGATGGTTGCTTTGGGTCTTGCTGGCAGGCCTTGCACTGCAATTGTTTTTCGTCTTGCGCGTGATCAGCATGCGCTGGATTGATCCGCAATCGACGGCGTTTGAGCGCTCTGAGATTTACCAAGTGGCAACGCAGCCTGACAAGGCTTTTGCGTGGAAACAGACATGGTTGCCTTATGATCAAATTTCAGATCACATGAAGCGTGCTGTGATAGCAAGTGAAGATGGAGATTTTGCGTACCACGATGGCGTTGAATGGGAGGCAATTGAGAAAGCTTGGCAGCGCAACACGCGCGCCGAGCAAATTGCTGAGCGGCGCAACAAGCGAACGGGCAAGGTGATTCCACCCAAGATCGTGGGTGGCTCCACCATCACGCAGCAACTGGCCAAGAATCTTTTTCTGTCTGGTGAGCGCACGTTTTTGCGCAAGGGTCAGGAGTTTGTGGTTACCTTCTCGCTGGAAGCATTCTTGCCCAAAGAGCGGATTTTGGAAATTTATTTAAACTCCGTGGAGCTAGGGGCGGGCGTGTTTGGTGTGGAGGCAGCAGCGCAGCATTACTACCGCAAGAGTGCTTCGAAGTTGTCGCCTTATGAAGCGGCGCGGCTGGCAGTGATGTTGCCGAGACCGAAGTTTTTTGAGAAGACACCCAATTCAGCGTATTTGTCGTCACGCGCTCAAACGATTGTGGCGCGGATGGGGGATGCGGAGTTGCCTTGATTTTTGAGGGTTGGCGCGCTGTTGCTCAAGTGTGCCGCCTGCGCTTTGGGTATCCCACTGCGCGAATGTCCCCCGCCTTCGGCTCCTCCTTTGTTTCGCTCTGTGAGATACCCAAATCATAGGCGGCAGACTTGAGCAATTTATTCACACTCAATCAAGGCTTAGGGAGAATACAGATAGTCAAAAAAGAGGAAAACTAGCCATTCGCCTTCATATAATTCAAGTTGCATGCTATCAAATTTGTAGTTTTCCAGCGTAGCCTGTCATTTCCAAATAGCCTCTTCCCACCACGCGATTTTGCGCATCAAACAGGTCGGCCAAGCCTTCCCAATAGACAGTGCCCGTGGAGTTGCTGCTGTCGAGTTCTTGTGCCTTCATGAGGACGCGGACGATGAAGCTGCCGCGTGAAGTGATCACCTGCCATTGCAAGGGATAGCGGCCTTTGCTGCTGGAGCTTTGCCAGACTTCACTCGCGTTGAATTGAACATCCGAGGGTTTGAAGATCGTTGTTGCGGTGGCATCTCGAAAGCTACCGCCAGCCCAGAGCGCCGAGCCATCGGCTCGGCGCAATTGAAACGCAGTGAGGCTGCTGCCGTCCAACAGGTTCATGCCGATCCAATCCCAACCCACAGCATCGGGGTGGAGGATTTCTTCGCTCCACTCGTGATCTAGCCAAGCAATACCTTGCTGTAGCGCGGTGCTGAGGCCTTGGTGCGTGATGCGGCCTGTGGCTTTGAGTTGCGGTTGGCTGTAGTAGTAACTGGCTTGCTTCTCGTCCGGGCCTTTGCGGGAAAGGCCTTGTTTGCCTTGAAGGAGCAGGGGCTGCTGCGGGGTGAATTGCAGGTCGAAGCGGAAGTCTTTGGCCACAATGCGGCTGGTGTAGGTGCCATCTTCGCGGCGGGTCAATGTCCAATCTCTGAGCTTCACATCGGTGGTGGTATCGCTGGCTTGTGCGATGCCAAAGCCCGCGCGGGCGATACGCTGGTCATGCCAGTGTTTTTGCGCGTTGATCTCAGTGAGGGCGGCATGGGCGAAGAGCAGCTGCTTGGCGGCGAAGCGGGAGTTGAGGGTTTGCGCCGCGTCGATGCGGGAGCGGAAGAACGTGATCTGATAGCCGAGTAGGCGAGGCTTGTCTGGTGTGCCTGCGTCTGAATAGCCGGTGAGATACCACCACTCGGTGCGGAAATCAGGGTGCGAACCGTGGTCACGCGGGAAGTGCAGGGTCTTCAATGGCAAAGCGAGGGCATCGCGCCATGCGAGCAGCGCAGGCGCGAGCAATGCAGCTCGGCGCTGCATCACCAATCTTCCTTCACAGCCAGCACTGCATCGCGAGAAGCGGCGGCGCGGCCTGCCAGCCAAGCGGTGATCGTGCCGGCGAGCATCACGGCTGCGGCAAGAACCGCCAAACGCTCTGTTGGAATGCTCATTTCCATCGTCCAATGGAAGCTTTGTGGGTTCACCACATGAATCAGCACGAGCGAGACGAGCAGGCCGAGCAGGCAGCCCGCAAGTGCCCCAATGGCCGTCCAGGCCGCACCTTCCAGGGCCACCACGCGAAGAATCTGCGACTTCGTGAGCCCCAAATGCGCCAGCAGGCCAAACTCTTTGCGCCGCGCTAACACCTGCGCTGAAAAACTTGTGGCAATACCAAACAGGCCAATGGCAATGGCCACCGCTTGCAGCCAATAGGTGACAGCGAAGCTACGGTCAAACATTTTGAGTGAGATGCCACGAATCTCGGCGCTGCTCGCAAAGTCCACCAAATTTGCCAAAGCTGCCTCTTGGCTAAAGAGTTGGCGAATCTGCGCTTGCAGTTGTTGCTCATCGTGACCAGCACGCGGCCAAATCGCCAAATCATTGATCCGCCTATCGCCACTGAGCTGCACATACTGCGTATGGTCAATCACCACCGAACCAAACTGCCGCACATAATCTCGCCAAATGCCTGCCACATAGAAAGTGGGTGTCCTGCCAATCGCTATTAATTCAGGAGCATTCTGCGAAGATTTCATGCCGGCGAATAGCCAGTTTTGATCAAAAATCTGTCCTGCAACTGCGCCATGAAGTTGCACCATGGCTTCGCTCATGAAGAGGGCAATCGCTTGGGGCTCAGGCGGCGGATGCACCTCGCCCACCAGTGGCAAGATCTTTGCCGCCGTTGCCAGCGGCAGGGGGCGTGCAATGAGTTGCACATCAGGCACAGTTGCGCCCGCGTTCAAGTTGCGCAGCCGCAAACCCTGCACACGCTCCACATCGGGCAAATCAGCCATACGCTGCACCACCTCAGGCGGAAAATACAAGCCCTGCGCGGTTTGCGTGGACGCGGTGAGCCGTGCATACAGCGGCGCGGGCAGCATGGTATCGAGCCAAGCGCCTACCGACACGCGGAAACTGCTGACCATCACCGTCAGCGCCACCGCCAAACTCAGCGCCGCCACCACACCGCTTACTGCCACCACAGCCACCTCCCGCATACGTCGCGCGCGCTCCACCGCGAGCATGGGTAAGGCGCGAGAAGCCACATAAGGCGAGAGCCGGTCATACAGCATGCTCACGCCCCAAGGCAGCAGCCCCATGCTGCCCACCAACAGCAGGCCGACTGCGAGATAAGCGGCAATCGGAATGCCAAACAAAGGGGGAGCCAGCGAGAATAAAGCGCTGATCGCTATAAAGAAAAGTGCAATCCACGGCTTGCTTTGACTGGCATGAGCAGCCCCCAAGCCTTTCAGTGTCTGCGCTAAAGGCAAGCTCTGCGCTGCACGCGCGGGCCACCAAGCGCCCACGATGGCCGCGAGCCAGCCTAGCAAGGCGTAAACCAGCACCGCCCCCCAACTCCATTGCAAAGCAGGCGTTGCGCCCGAAAAATAGCTGCCCCCCAAATCACCGCCCAAGGCTTTCAATCCCAGCGCAGCAAGCCCAGTACCCAATGCGATGCCCAACACAGCGCCAAGTGCCCCGAGCAGACTGGCCTCAATCAGGACCAGATGCAACCGCTGCCGAGCCGTCAAGCCCAACACGCCGAGCAGGGCCAATTGCTGCCCCCGTTTGGCTACCGCCAGCGTGAGCACGGAATACACCAAGAACGCTCCGGTGAACAGCGCCACGAGTGACAGCACCGTCATGTTCACGCGATAGGCGCGGGAGAGCTGATCGGTGCGTTGGTTCGCATCGTCGGGCAGGGCTATTCCTAAACCCATGGGGAGTTTGAGACTTGACATCTCAGAGCCCGCAGCCAAGCGCAGATCGATGCGGCTGAGTTGGCCTTGCAAGGAAAAAGCATCTTGCATCGCGCCCACATCCATCACGATCAAGGGCACGCCCGGCGCTGCCACACTGCCCGCCACTTCCAACGCCAGAAGGTTGCTGCCTGCGACCACACGCAGTGAATCTTTGCCTAAAGCCTGCTGGGCAGCGGCATTCAGAAAAGCTTGGTTCGGTGCAAACAGGGCCAAGCGCGCCGCGCCATCTTTCGCGCGCGGCATCAGTGCAGGGGAGATTTGCGCGATGGATAAGGCATCCACCCCCACGATGCGCACGCTGCGCTTCTTGTTCAGCGCATCCAGTGCGTAAGTGGACAGCTCCAGCACCGGACTGGCCAGCGCCACCGCTTGCTGGCTGGCAATCTGCTCCAGTGCAGATTCATCAAAATCGCCAGTACCGCGCACACTTGCATCTGGTTTGCCTTGCACGGACTGCAAGGCGATTGAAAACTCGCTCAAGGCACTCGCATTGATCAAGTGCACAGAAAACGCCAATGCCACGCCCAGTGCAATGCTGGCCAGCGCCGCCGCATAGCGCCAGGGGTGTTGGCGCAGCTCTTGCCAACAGAAGCTGCGCAAAAGTTCAAGCATGTGCCATGCCTTGTTTGGCATCTTGTTGAATACCTTGCGCCGTGAGGTGCAGCACGCGGTCTGCCCGCGCGGCAGCGGCTTGCGAATGCGTGACGAGCACGAGCGCTGCACCGCTGCATCTGGTTTGATTGATCAAAGCATCCATGACTTTTTCAGCCGTGCCCGGATCGAGATTGCCAGTGGGCTCGTCTGCCAGCACAAGAGCAGGAGCATGTACGAGGGCGCGGGCAATGGCGACGCGCTGAAGCTGGCCGCCGGAGAGTTGTTGGGGCAGGCGCGTGCCCAAGCCTTCCAAGCCCACAGCGTGCAGCATCTGCTCAACGCGCGGTGCAATCTCAGCGGGTTTGTGCCTCAATAGAAGCAAGGGCAGTCCAACGTTTTGCGCCACATCCAGATGCGGCAGCACATGAAACGCTTGAAACACAAAGCCCACGGATTGGCGCCGCCATCGCGCGAGCTGCTCATCGCTCATCGCACCCAGATCAACGCCTTGCGCATGCAGCGTGCCTGCATCCCAACGGTCGAGACCCGCCATGCAGTTGAGCAAGGTGGATTTACCCACACCTGAATCGCCAAGGATGGCCACAAATTCGCCGCGATGAACGTCCAGCGAGACCTGAGCGAAGACCGCTGTGTCGCCGTAGCGTTTGCACAAGTCTGAAAGTTGAATGATCGGAGGCGTTTTCACGTGCCGTTGTAGGAAATGTCAGAGCCACGACTCTATCAATTTCAGAGCATCCCGGTCGGCTGTCGGGTGATCTGCGGCGATCACATGCTTGTTGAACGCCGGCGGCTGCATGCTGCGCTGCCAGGTGATTTGCCGCTTGGCAAGCTGGCGCGTGGCCGCGATACCGCGTTCTTTGAGCTCAGATGGTGGGAATGCGCCAGCCAGCATGTCCCAGGTTTGCCGATAGCCTACGCAGCGCATCGACGGCAAATCCAAGTGCAAATCGCTTCTAGCCTTGAGTTGACGCACTTCTTCCACCAGACCTGCTTGCAACATTTGTTCAAAGCGATGCGCGATGCGCTCATGCAGCCAAGCGCGGCTGCTGGGTTCTAAACTGATCAATGGCAATTTTGCTATTGAATCAGGAGCACTCTGCGCAGATTTTATGCCGGCGAACTGCTGATTTTGATCATTTCTTTGATGAAAAAACGAAATGGGCTTCCCGCTGGAGCGATACACCTCCAGCGCCCTTTGAATGCGCTGCGAATCGTTGGGGGCGAGCCGTGCCGCGGTTACCGCATCCACTAAAGCCAGCTGCGCATGCAAGGCTGGCCATCCCACACGAGCGGCTTCTTCATCAATCTGGACGCGAATCTCTGGCGTGGCGGCGGGCATGGCATGAATGCCTTGGATCAGCGCTTTGAAATACAGCATGGTGCCACCCACGAGCAGGGCGAGTTTGCCGCGTGCGTTGATCTCGGCAATCAAGCGCGTCGCGTCAAGCGCGAACTGGGCGGCACTGTAGCTTTGCGTCGGGTCCAGAATATCGATCAAGTGATGCGGTACTTGGGTCAGTTCCTCGCGCGTTGGCTTGGCCGTACCAATGTCCATGCCGCGGTAGACGAGCGCTGAATCGACGCTGATGATTTCACACGGAGTGCGCAGCGCGACCCGCATCGACAGCGCCGATTTGCCACTGGCCGTCGGGCCTGCGATACAAATCGCTTTAGGTTGTACTGAGCTTGCCATAGCGTTGCACCAACACCCAAGCGACGATCAAGATGGTGAGGCCCCAAAAAACGATGCCCAGTACCATTGGGCGCACGCTGCCGTCCATCGATGTGCCTAGCACCGAGCCAGTGGCAAACGCTGCCAGCATCATCAAAAATCCTGCCATGGCTGACGCTGCTCCAGCCGCCTGCGGAAACGCCGCTGCGCTGCCTGATTGACCAGCCGGCTGATGAAAGCCATGCCCCACCATGAAGACGAATTGGCAAACGGCCAGCGCCAACACGCCGCTGGGCATGAGCAGCAGCACTGCGCCATACATCAAACATGCGGCTAGTGTGATCCAAGCACCAATCCAAATCATGCGTTGCACGCCGTATCTGACCAGCAGACGGCGGCTGATGAAGGTGCCCGCCACATAAAAAGCCGACATGCCGACCATCACCGCGCTATAAACCCACTTGCTTTGCGCCAGCACCTTCAAGTACACGAAGGATGAAGTGGCTAAAAATACAAACAAGCCGCAATAAGACGTGAGTGCCAGCAGGGCATACGTCCAAAACTGTGGATGCGCCAAGATACTGCGCCAAGTGCCGAAAAGCATCGCCGGATGCAGCGCCAGCGGGTTACGCCGTTGGTTGGTTTCTTCAAATTTCAAAAGCACCAACGCCAAAGTCAGCGCAGCAAACGCGCCCAACGCCAGCAAAGCAAAACGCCAGCCCAGAAAACTGCTGATCAAGCTGCCGGTGGGCACACACAAAATCGCAATCACGCCCAAACCCGATAACCCCTTGCTCATGACGCGCGCCGCTTCCTCCGGCGCATACAAGTCCCGCGCCATCGCGCGCGCGCACATGATGGGCGCGCCCATGGCCGCGCCCTGCAAGGCGCGGCACACAATCAGTGCCTGCACACTTTCCACCCAACTGCTGGCCACACTGGCGATCACATACAGCAGCAAGCCCGCCACGATCACGGGCTTGCGCCCATATCGGTCTGACACCGGCCCCCACACGAGCTGGCTGATGCCAAAGCACAGCAGCAGGGCCGAGAGCGTCAGCTGCGCCTGCGGCATGGACGCACCCAATGCCTGAGTCATGCCCGGCAGAGCAGGGAGATACAAATCAGTGGTGATCGGCTGCAGGCCGAGGAAGAGACTGGTGAACCAGACGACGAGAGAGGCGGGCATAGAGCAGTATTGTCACCCGCTCGGCCAATAAAACTCTCAAATCCCGAACATTTCTCGTATCGCCGCTTTGTATTGGCTCTGCCCCAAGCCATTGGTGTTGTGGTGCGAGCCGCCTTGCACCAGTACAAAGCGTTTGGGGGTGAGGGCAGCTTCATACAAGCGCTTTCCCAGCTGCGGCGAGATCAAGCGGTCTTCACTGCCATGCACCACGAGCAGCGGCGAGCCTATTTTTGCGACCTTCTTCTCTGAATCAAAGCGCTGGGTGATCAGCCAGCTCACGGGCAGCCAACCCCATTTCATCGTTGAAAACACATCGGGAATGCTCGTGAAGGTGCCTTCCACCAAGGTGCCTTTTTCATCATGAACCCGTGTAGCCAGCTCAATTGCAATCGCGCCGCCCAGCGAATGGCCAAAAATGTAGCGCGGCTGATTCGGATATTGGGTCGCAATCCAGTTCCAAGCGGCTTGCGCGTCTTCGTAGGATTTTTCTTCAGAAGGGCGCTCGTCGCCGCTCTTGCCAAAACCACGGTAGTCCACCGCCACCACGGTAAAGCCCAAATCGCGCATCCGCTCAATGCGCCAGGCGCTGCCCACCACATTCAAGCGTGCGCCGTGCAAATAGAGCATTACCGGCGCATCGGCTGCGGCTGGACTGATGAGTAGATGCAGCCGGGCGGCTTGACCCGTGACTTGAGAATCAAAATTCACCCAAGCCTCTTGCATGTGGGATGCTACTTCCGCCGTGTTGCCCCAAGAGCCATCGCTTGGATTGAAAATCCAATCGCCTTGCTTGTCGTGCAGCGTGGCGCAGCCGGCGAGCAAAGCGGCCATGAGGGTGGCTAGGGTGAACAGTTTGATGCGAGAAAGCTTCATGGCTCTGGCAGAGCAGATCTATCACGAAAAAGTTCAGCGCCCACGCATAAACAGCGCATCCAGCTCCTTGATGCTGACTTGCCGCCAGGTGGGGCGGCCATGGTTGCATTGGTCGCTTCGCTCGGTTTGCTCCATTTGGCGCAGCAAGGCGTTCATTTCTTCCACGGTGAGCGAGCGATTTGCGCGCACCGCGCCGTGGCAGGCCATGGTGGACAAAATTTCATGCTGGGCGCGCTCAACCACCGTGCTGGCTTCATGCTGCGCCAGCTCAGAGAGCACCGAGCGCGCCAGCTCCACCGCACCGCCTTGCGCCAAACTCACCGGCACGCTGCGAATGGCCAAGGTTTTGGCGCTGAAAGCCGTGATCTCCAAGCCCAGCTTCATTAACGTGACTTCATGCGTTTGCGCAGTCGCCACTTCACTGGGCGTGGCGGCAAAGGTGGCGGGGATCAAGAGCGGTTGGGCGCTGATCTGCGCGGTATCCATTTGCAGTTTCAAGCGCTCATACACAATGCGCTCATGCGCGGCATGCATGTCGATGATGACCATGCCCTGCGCGTTTTCAGCCAAGATGTAGATGCCATGTAACTGTGCGATGGCGCGGCCTAAAGGCCACACGACAGGCTCTTGCGTCTCGCGTGCAGCAGAAGGCGCTTCTACGAGCCCCATTGGATTCGATGCTGTGGCTTGCAATGCGATAGGCGATCTCGGCTGGCTCCACAGCGTCTCGATTTCGCGTACTGCGTTTGCTTCAAAATTCATAGCACTCTGCGCAGGATATATGCCGGACAAAGGCCGAATTTTCTTCAAAAAATCAGTAGAGAAGGGTGCGGAAATGGTTGTTGGTACTTGGTCGAAATGCTGTACATGGGCCGCGCTGCGAGGCGCAGCCAGCGCACGCGAGAGCGCATGCCGCACGGCTTGATGCACCTCGCGCCCATCTCGAAAGCGCACCTCTATCTTCGTGGGGTGCACATTCACATCCACCCTGCTCGGATCGATCTGCACAAACAGCACATACACAGGTTGCCTGCCGCCATGCAGCACATCTTCATAGCTGGAGCGCACCGCATGCTGCAAGGTTTTTTCGCGAACATAGCGGCCGTTCACATAGGCATACTGCTGGTCGGCTCGCGAGCGCGCCGCATCCGGCAAGCCGGCAAAGCCAGATACGCGCAATGCGCCTTCGTGGTGATCAATGCTCAGCGCCTGCTCTATGAATTCTGCGCCCAACACATCTTGCACACGTTGGGCCAAATCTGCCGCGCGCCACTGCTCAATCAGCTTGCCTTCATGCCACACAGCGAAGCCCACGTCAGGCCGCGCCAGTGCGTGGCGCCGAATCGACTCCAAGCAATGCGAAAGCTCGGTCGCATCGCTCTTCAAAAACTTGCGCCGTGCAGGCGTTGCGAAAAACAACTCTTTGACCTCGACAGTCGTACCCTGCGCACGCGCTGCGGCTGACAACTCGCCCGAGCGGCCATCCAGCAGCCAAGCAGTGTTTTTCGAGTCATTTGGGCTATTCGCCCGCGAGGAAATTGTGCAGTCTGCTACTGAGTTGATAGCGGCTAATGCTTCGCCACGAAAGCCCATCGTGCCGACCGATTCCAAATCTTGCAGCGATTGAATTTTGCTCGTGGCATGCCGTTTGAAGGCCAGTGGCAGTTGATCGCGCGAAATGCCACAGCCATCGTCTTCCACAATGATCGCTCGCACGCCGCCTCCCAAAAGCCGCACGGTGATCTGCGATGCTCCCGCGTCGAGTGCGTTGTCGACCAATTCGCGCATCACAGAAGCCGGCCGCTCCACCACTTCGCCCGCCGCAATCTGGCTGATCAGTTCATCCGGAAGTTCGCGGATGACGGGTTGTAGGGGGTGTACTTCTTGAGTCTTCACTGGTTGATTTTAGGGTAGCCGCTCTGTCAACAACTCATGCTTTGGGCGCTTTCGGCACACGCCCCATCAAATAAAACTCAGGATTAGGCATCATCCCGGAAAACGATGCCATGCGATTGGAAAGACCGAAGAAAGCCGTGATCGCCGCAATATCCCAAGCATCCTCATCCGAAAAACCCTGCGCATGCAAGGCAGCGAAATCTTCTTCGTTGACTTGATCCGACCGCTCACACACCTTCATTGCAAAACCCAACATCGCCATCTGACGCGGTGAAATGTCTGCCTTCAAATAATTCACGGCCACTTGATCCGCCACCAGTGGCTTTTTCTCATAAATCCGCAAAATCGCGCCATGCGCCACCACGCAATACAGGCAATTGTTCGCCGCACTCGTGGTGGTGACGATCATTTCTCTGTCGCCTTTGGTAAGGCCCGATTCGCGCCCGACGGTTTCTGGTGTCATCAACGCATCGTGATACGCAAAGAACGCGCGCCACTCCGCCGGGCGTCGCGCAAAGGTGAGGAAGACGTTGGGGATGAAGCCGGCTTTTTCTTGGGTTTCAAGGATACGGCTTTTGATGTCTTCAGGCAGGGTGTTCAGATCTGGGAAGGGGTAACGTGTGCTCATACTGGCATGATACAAGCCTTTTGAGAGGCCAACCATGAGCAAAATTACGCCAGAACCCAAAGGCGATCCGATTTACGACAAAGGCTTGGCGCGCCGCAAAGCCGTGCTCGGCGAAGAGTATGTGAACGGAGCGTTCGCCCGCTCCACCGATTTCACCGCGCCACTGCAAGAGTTGGTGACGGTTCATGCTTGGGGCAATACTTGGCAGCGAGAAGGCATTTCGCTCAAAACGCGCAGTATCGTTACCGTATCGATGCTGGTGGCCATGGGAAAGATGCATGAGCTGAAAATCCATGTGCGCGGCGCTTTGAAC
>JBJTSL010000335.1:0-2558 GCA_046076625.1 Allobrachymonas sp. | reverse complement strand
AGCCCGGATGGCAGACCAGCATATTGGGAAACTGCGCCACGATGCCAATCGGGCTTTGAAGCGAAGACAGTGAAAGACGTGATCCGCTTGGCCAAGGCCAGCCCCGGCAAAATCGCTTACGCCTCTTCGGGTAATGGCTCGGCGCAACATTTGGCAGGCGCACTGTTTGAAAGCCGCACCGGGGTGCAACTGGTGCATGTGCCGTATCGCGGCGGCGGGCCTGCGCTGAATGATGTGATGGGTGGGCAAGTGCCTTTGTTTTTTGCGAACGTGGCTTCATCTCTGGGGCATATTCAATCGGGCAGGCTACGCCCCTTGGGTGCGACCAGCCGCCGCCGTGCGCGAGCGCTGCAGGATATCCCTTCGATGGGAGAGGCAGGTGTCGCCGGCTACGAAGTGCTGGAGTGGAATCCCGTGCTCGCGCCAGCTGGTTTGCCAGCAGAGGTGAAAGCACGCTTGCGCGAGGCGATGCGCAAAGCCTTGGCCGAGCCCGAAGTACTCGGACGCATTCGCAGTTTGAGTGGAGAAGCTTTTCCAGAGGGCCCTGAGGGGTTGGTGACAGGCTTCTTGAAAGCACAGCAAGCCCTTTGGGCGAAGGTCATCAAAGAGCGCAATATCGTGGCGGGGTGATGACCACCGCCACATCACCATCAGACGCGTGTGGTTGGGATTGCCACGTCCATGTGTTTGCCGCAGGCCAACCGGCTGCAGGCGGGCATTACATGCCGCAAGACCATCCGCTTGAGCATATTGAAGCACTGGCTGCGCAGCATGGCTTTGGGCATTTGGTCTTGGTACAGCCCAGTGTCTATGGCAGCGACAACAGTTTGATGCTTTCTGCGCTCGAAAGGAGTCAAGGGCGGCATCGCGGTGTGGCGGTCGTGCAAGAGGTGGTCTCGACGGCTGAGTTGCTGCGTTGGCACGCATGGGGTGTGCGTGGCATCCGCTGCAATCTGGTCTCTCCGGTGGGCAACCACCAAACGAATTGGACACATTGGACGCCCCTGCTGCGTGAGCTGGGCTGGCATGTGCAGTGGTATGCCCACGGCGATCAGTTGGGCGAGCTATTGCGGTGGCAAGAGAGCAACCGCCTGCCCTGCGTGCTAGATCACGTGGCGGGTATGCACACGCGCTTCGCGCACGACGCGCAAGCTTGGGCCAATCTGCGAGCGCTGGCCTCTGCCGGTGCGTGGATCAAACTCTCAGGCTGGTATCGCTTGGGTCTGACGGCCCCATACGACTTACAAGGCCTGCGACTGCGCGAAATTTGCGAACTGTTCAGGGGGCGCGTGCTGTGGGGCTCCGATTGGCCACATACAAGCTTCACACATGGCAGAGCACCCAGATATGCGCACCTGTGGAGACCCTTGTTTCCTATACTGGACCAAGACACTTTGAAAACGCTGTCGTCGCAGGCACGCGATTTGTACGCAGGCGCTTGAACAGCATCAAGGGAATAAAACCGTCGCGCCGATGGTCTTACGGGACTCTAAAGCGTGATGCGCCTGAGCGGCATCAGCGAGTGCAAACCTCTGCGAAGGCTCGCTGCGAATGTTTCCAGCCAACACCATGCCAAACAGCTCATCGGCCATGGCCAGCATGTGGGCTCTGGGCTGAATGTAATGCATCATCGCAGGGCGAGTGACCCAAAGCGAGCCTTTCGCGGCGAGCTTCATGGTGTCGATGACGACGGGGCCAGACGAAGTGCCATTGCTCACCAGGGTGCCGCGCGGTTGCAGGCAATCGAGGGAAATGTCGAGCGTGTCTTTGCCCACCGAATCGAAGACGACCGGAACGCCTTTGCCATCCGTCAGCTCTTTCACTCGCTTGACCGTGTCTTCCCGACTCGTGACGATCACATGCGCGCAGCCATTGGCTTTCGCCACTTCGGCCTTTTCATCCGAGCTCACCGTGCCGATCATCGTCACGCCCAGCGCCTTGGCCCATTGGCAGGCAATCAACCCCACGCCGCCAGCGGCTGCATGATACAAAATCGTTTCATCGCCCTTCAGCGGGTACACCTGCCGAAACAGGTATTGCGCTGTCATGCCCTTCATCATCAGCGTGGCAGCGGTGGTGTCGCTCACCCCCTCGGGCAAGCGAATCAAAAACTGCGCGGGCATGATGCGCGCTTCGCTGTAAGCGCCTTGCGGGCCAATCAAATAGCCCGCGCGATCACCCACCGCAATATCCGTCACGCCCTCGCCCACGGCTTCGACCACACCCACCGCATCGGAGCCCAAAAAGCTCGGCAGAGGCGTGGGATAAAGTCCGGTGCGAAAGTAAATGTCGATGAAATTGACGGCAATCGCGCTGTGGCGCACCCGCGCTTGGCCCGCGCCCGGCTCGCCCAATTCAACATCAACAAGCTGCAAGACCTCCGCGCCGCCGGTTTGATCGAAACGAATGGCTTTGGCTGTTGTGCTCATCATGCCGCCGCCTTCTCAGTCTTGACGTGTTCCCACTTGCGCAAATAGCCTTGGTGTCCGGTTTTCGGATTCGGTGAAAAGCCATTGGCTGCCAGCGTTTCCTCGGTGGTTTCATAAAACTCTCCGATG
>JBJTSL010000334.1:0-2088 GCA_046076625.1 Allobrachymonas sp. | reverse complement strand
TTCATGTTCACTTACTTCACGGACCGTGACGGTAAGTTCCAGCTTTGCGCCTTGGCCGAGAGCGCGTTTGATCCACTCGCTCGCACCACGAAATTCATGCTAACTGAAGAAGCGCATCACATGTTTGTGGGTGAAAGCGGCGTGAGCCGCGTCATTCAGCGTACCTGCCAAATGATGAATGAACTCAAGACCGACGATCCCGCCAAGCTGCGCGCAGCCGGCGTGATCGATCTGCCCACGATTCAGCGCTATTTGAATTTCCACTTCAGCGTGACGATCGACCTCTTTGGTGCAGACGAATCATCGAACGCAGCGACCTTCTACAGCTCTGGCCTCAAAGGCCGCTACGAAGAAGGTAAGCGCATGGACGATCACCAACTGCGTGGCCAAAGCTATGGCGTGCTGGGAGTGCGTGATGGTCAACTCGTTGAGAAGCAAGTGCCGATGCTCAATGCACTGAATGAAGTGCTGCGTGATGACTACATCAAAGATTCCATTGCAGGCGTTGGTCGCTGGAACAAAGTGATTGAAAAAGCGGGTATTCCCTTCACGCTCAAAGCACCTCACAAAGCTTTCCATCGCAACATCGGTGCGTTGGCTGGCGCCAAAGTCTCCCCTGATGGCCGCGTGGTCTCTCAGGCCGAGTGGGATGCGAACAAGAATGAGTGGTTGCCCACCGCAGAAGACCGTGCGTTTGTTGCAAGCTTGATGGGCCGCGTGGTCGAGCCCGGTAAGTTCGCCAACTGGATTGCGCCGCCGGCGATGGGGATCAATAAGCAAGATGTGAACTTCGAGTACATCCGATTTAATTGATCTCATAACAGCGAAAATACATTTGAACGCAGAGGACGCGAAGAATTCGCAGAAGACGCAGAAAAGAAAACCATAGTTTGGCTGTTTCTTTCTGCGACCTCTGCGTAACTTTCGCGTCCTCTGCGTTCAAAAAAGGATTTGAACTATGGGCGCGAACGAAACCATCATCATCAAGCAACACTTGATCGATCCCGTCATTTGCATTCGCTGCAACACGTGCGAAGCCACTTGTCCTGTAGGCGCGATCACGCATGATGATCGCAACTATGTGGTGGATGCGGACAAGTGCAATCTCTGCATGGCGTGTATTTCGCCTTGCCCCACCGGCTCGATTGATAACTGGCGCTTGATGCCCAAGCTCAAGGCCTATTCACCAGCCGAGCAATTGACCTGGGATGATTTGCCTGCGGAGCTGTCAGAGGCACAATTGGCTGAGATGGGCGTTGCGACCTCTAGCGCTGCCGTTGCAGATCAAAATGCAGCAGTAGCCGGCATAGAATCTGCGCGAAATGCTATGAATACGGTAGCAGATGTCAGCGCTGGCGCGATGCAGAAATACGGCGCTACGCTGCCACCTTGGTCGGCCGCGCACGCTTACACAAACCTTTACGGCGCCAAAGCGGCCACGAAGACCATCACCGCAACCGTTACAGGCAATGTTCGCGTCACGGAAGTGGGCAAGACGGCAGGCAGCGATTACGACACGCACCACATTGTTTTAGATTTTGGCAGTATGCCGTTTCCTGTGCTGGAAGGGCAAAGTATTGGCATCGTTCCGCCCGGCTTGGATGAGCGCGGCAAGCCGCACCATGCGCGCCAATATTCGATCGCCAGTCCACGCAATGGGGAACGCGCAGGCTACAACAATCTCTCCCTCACCATCAAGCGCGTTCTGCAAGATTACAGCGGCAAGCCCGTGCGCGGAGTCGGCAGTAATTACATGTGCGATCTGAAGGTGGGCGACAAGGTGGAAGTGATCGGGCCATTTGGCAGCAGTTTCCTTATGCCCAACCATCCCAAGAGCCATGTTGTCATGATCTGTACGGGCACAGGCTCCGCACCCATGCGTGGCATGACCGAGTGGCGCCGTCGCTTGCGCGCGAGCGGCAAATTTGAAGGGGGCAAACTGATGCTGTTTTTTGGCGCGCGCTCCAAAGAAGAGTTGCCGTATTTCGGCCCGCTGCAGCAGCTTCCCAAGGATTTCATCGAAACCCACTTTGCCTTTTCTCGCACGCCTGATCAGCCGAAGAAGTATGTGCAGGATGTGATGCGCGA
>JBJTSL010000333.1:0-13555 GCA_046076625.1 Allobrachymonas sp. | reverse complement strand
AATCCACCGTGGCCATGCGCTCGGGCTTGAGCAAGGCCACCGACACCATTTCGGCGCTAATGCCCGTGGGCCAGCGCCACTCGGCCAGCAACTGGCTGCGCTCAACGCGGGCGGCATTGTTAGCACCCAACGGGCCGTTGTCGGGCTGCACAAACTCTTGGCGCTGAACCTCACGCAGCAGCCAAGCCTCTTCGCTGAATTCTCCAGTTGCAGCACGCACCGTGGCCAGAATTTGGCCTTTTGAATTGAACTCGTAAATCTTCACGGACTGCATGCTGCCATCGCTCGCCAACGCACCCACGTTCACCGCATAGCTGGAAAACTGCTGCCGGTCTTTGAGCCAAGCGCCGGTTTGGCCCACGCTGATTTGCCCCATGAATTGCGATTTGAGCAATTGCCCGGCCCGCGTGGCCTGTGGAGCGATGTAGTCGCCCAAAGCAAAGGTGAACAGCGTGAACATCGCACCCATCCACAGCAGGGTTTTGAGGGCACGCCACGGGCCCATGCCGCTGGTGCGCAAAATCGTGAATTCTGAGCTTTGTGCAAAGCGTGCCATCACAAAGATGCTGCCAATCAACACGGCAATAGGCATCAGTTCGTACAAACGGCTGGGGGCGAGGAGCAAAGTGAACGCGGTGGCGTGAATCAAGCGATAGGGGTTGCTTAAGGCACCTTTGCCGATGTCGCCCAGCTCTTCCACTAAGTCGAAGAACGCAAACAGCGTGAGAAAGGCGAGCGCCACAAAGCCAACGGAAATCCAGATTTCACGGTGCAGTAGGCGGCGAATAGTTTGCATGGCGCGCTTTCAATTCGAGGCCGCGAGGGCACGGGGTCGCGTGGGCAGGAGATGCCGCCAAGACCATTGGCGATGCCGCATGGCCATCCAGCATGCGGTCAGCAAGAAAATGCCGCCGTGCAAGGCAAGCATCCAGCCTGCGAAGTCCATACGGCCTGTCGCGATGCGGCTAAAACCGACGTTGAGCAGGTTGTAGTAAACCACGAAGGCCAGAAGTGCGAACGCGGTACCAAAGCCGCGCCCCGCGCGTGGATTCACAGCCGACAGCAGCAGCGCCAAGAGCAACAAATTCATGGCTGCCAAGGCCAGTCCCAAGCGCCAACTGAGCTCGGCCAGATGCAAGGGTATTGGCTTTTGCAACAAGGTCAGTGTGTCCAAGGTTTTGACGGGGGCGTTCGTGTCACCCAGAAGTTTTGACGCACCGATCAGCAAGGAATACTCTTCAAACTCGCTGATCTTCACCTCCGATTTACCCAGCGTTTGCTCCATGCGCTGGCCTTGGCCAAGCACGAGGAATTTATCGCCATTGATCACATCAATGCGTCCCGTGCGTGCGGAGGTGATGATTTGATGGTCTTTTTCGGTTTGCGAAATGAAGACATTGCGCGCTTGCTTGCCCGCGAGATCGGCCAAAGTATCGGTGCCGGAGCTGGGCGAAGAGCCGATCTTAACGCCATCCAAATCCGAGGCTTCAATGAAGAAAACGCGAGAGCCCGAGGCGCTTTCTTGAAATTGCCCGGCAGAGACACGCTCCAAGTCGCCTCGTTGCTCATATTGCGCCCGCAATTTTTGGCTTTGCTGAGCCGTCCATGGCCACACCACCAAAGCCAAGGCCGCAATCGCCAGCAAAATCGGCCAGGCAAAGTGAAACAGCGGCGCAACAAAGCCGAACAAGCCTTGGCCCGAAGCAAACCAGACCGCCATCTCCGACTCGCGGTACATGCGGCCCATGGTGTTCGTCACGGCGATGAAGAGCGAGAGCGTCATGATGGTGGCCAAATGCCCGAGCACGGAGTAGCCCATCAGCATGATCACATCGCGCGGGTTCACACTGCCTTTAGCCGCCAGCCCGAGACTGCGGATCAGCATCATGCTCATGACGACCGTGACCAGCACCACCAGAGTGGCCACAAAGCTGCGCGCGAGTTCTTTGCGAATGGAAGAATGGAATAACATCGCAGGATGGATGGCGCGGCTCTGGCAAATCAGAGAAGCGCACGAATGCAATCAATTTGAGAGTATCGCATGGACTTTGAACTGAAAAAATGGGATTTGGCTCAGGCGGCTCAGCAATCTGCCTCCCTGCTCGTCGTGTTAGCCAGTAAGGCAGACTTGGCCCAACTCCAATCACCGAAGACCAAGCCCTCAGATGCCTTGGCGGCTTTGCTTGCTCAAGCGCATCAAGCGGGGGATTTCGATGGCTCGGCTGGGCAACTGCTGCAAACCTATGCGCCAGCGGGCGTGCAGGCCGCGCGGCTAATTTTGGCAGGTGCAGGTGAGGGCGGTGCGCGCGATGTGGGTAAAGCGGTGTCTGCGGCCATCGGTGCGTTCAAACCTTTGGCAAATCCAGAGGGTAAAAACGCGAAAAGTACACAAAAGCTGGCGACAGCTTGTGTGGTTTGGGCGGGTGAGGCCCGAGCAGCCAGTTTGCAAGCTGCGATGCATGCGGCGGCGGCGGTGGTGTACAGCTATGACCTGACCAAATCCAAAAAAACCAGCGCCAAGTTGGCCAGAGTCAGCCTTGCCCTGCCTCACATCGCAGGTTTGCTGACCACATTTGATCACGCCAAAGCTTGCATCGCCGGCGTTGAGTTGGCCAAAGAATGGGGCAATCGTCCTGCCAATCACGCCACGCCCACCTTGTTGGCGAAAGCCGCGCAGCAAATCGCAGGCAGTCAATCGCCAGTCAGCTGTGAGGTGCTCGGACCTAAAGAGGTGGCCAAACTTGGCATGGGTTCTTTCATGTCGGTAGCCCAAGGGTCTGAACAGCCACTTCGCTTTATTGTGCTCAAGTATTTCGGCGCAGCGAAATCCGTAGCGCCCACGGTGCTCGTGGGCAAAGGCATCACCTTTGATACTGGTGGCATCTCGATCAAGCCAGCGGCTGAGATGGATGAGATGAAGTTTGATATGTGCGGCGCAGCCAGCGTGCTCGGCGTGTTCAAGGCGCTGTCGGTGCTCAAACCCAAGATCAACGTGGTCGGCTTGATTCCAAGCTGCGAAAACATGCCCTCACACAAGGCCGTCAAGCCCGGCGATGTGGTCACCAGCATGAGCGGGCAGACCATTGAAATCCTCAATACGGATGCTGAGGGCCGCTTGATTTTGTGCGATGCACTGACATATGCCGAGCGCTTCAAACCTGCGGCGGTAGTGGACATCGCCACGCTCACCGGCGCTTGCGTCGTGGCCTTGGGCGCCGTGCGCAGCGGCTTGTTTAGCAGCGACGATGATTTGGCTGGGCAGTTGCTTGCGGCTGGCGATACGGCGCAAGATTTGGCCTGGCGCATGCCGTTGGATGATGACTATGCCGAAGGTCTGAAAACCAATTTTGCAGATGTGGCCAATGTGGCAGGTCGAATGGGCGGCGCGATCACGGCGGCCAAGTTCTTGCAGCGTTTTGCCAAAGCCTATCCTTGGGCGCATCTAGACATTGCGGGCACGGCATGGAAGAGCGGCGCAGCCAAAGGCTCAACCGGACGGCCAGTGCCCCTACTCTTGCAATTTTTGCTCAATTTCAAGCAAAAGCAGCCAGTCGCCGGCAAGAAAACTGCGTAGAGTGCTATCAATTCAATAGTATTTGAGATGCTATGACTGCCATTGCTTTTCATTTCAACGCCCCCAACAAGCTGGCCTACGCTTGCCGATTGCTTCGCAAAGCCTGCGGCGCAGGCAGCAGTGTGGCTGTGGTGGCGGAGGAAGCGGGTTTGGCGCAACTCGATGAGCAGTTGTGGAGTTTCAGTGCCTTGGATTTTGTGCCGCATGTTCGCATGGGCCGCATGCCAGTTGCGCAACAGGCTCAGACTCCTGTGTGGCTGTGTGAGACCGCTGTTCAAGGAAACGGCAGACAAGTGTTGGTCAATCTCACGCCCCAAGTTTTGCAGGGCTTTGAGCAGTTTGAGCGTTTGATTGAGGTGGTGAGTTTGGATGATGCGGATCGCCAGCAGGCGCGTAGCCGCTGGAAGTATTACACCGAGCGTGGTTATGAGATCGTGCGTCATGATCTAAAGCTTCAAGCTTGAGCTTTCTTATGCCGCAGATTCCTCCCCGATTCGTACCGACCTTGACGCAAGTGGTTTCGCCAACCACGCAGGCCGTGACACGGCCAAATGCGGCTTCCGCGCCCATTCCCCAGGTACCACACTTAGCCTCCTCAGCGCTGCTGAACGCTGAAACGATAGCCCAGCAGACTAGGCAAAAGCTATTGGTCCATATGCGCCAGCAGATTGACCTGCAACTGAACAAGCGAATCCGTGAGGCGGTCTCCCAGCTCGCCTTGGAGCATGCATACAAGATGCATGAGGAGTTGCAGCCGCAGATTGAGGCTGTGGTGGCCGATGTGGTGGAGGATGCGATGAGGCAAGCCATTGCCAAAGTTTCTGTCGCTCCGTCCAATTTAGGTCATAGCAACACGGCCGATGCGAATGCTCCATTAAAGTTATGAATGCAAACGCAGTTTGAACAAAAATATAGTGGAAATACTAAGTTTCTAGCGGAACAAAGCGAGACAAACCACCTCGTTTTCGGTTATCTTCCTAGCTTCCCTTTTTTCACTTGGAGAAACGCTTGATGAAGCACACCTTGAAACTGTCGGCAGCTGCTGCCATTGCATTGACTCTGATTGCTTGCGGCAAAAAAGAAGAGCCAGCCAAACCTGCTGCTGCTCCTGCCGCAGCGCCCGCCGCAGCCCCTGCTGCCGCAGGTACTGTGGTGAAAATCGGCCACGTCGGCCCCATCAGCGGCGCGATCGCTCACTTGGGCAAAGACAACGAGCTCGGCGCTCGCATGGCTATCGACGACCTGAACGCCAAAGGCATCAAGCTCGGCGGCAAAGCGGTTAAATTCGAGCTGGTGGCTGAAGACGACGCTGCTGATCCCAAGCAAGGCACCGCTGCTGCTCAAAAGCTGGTGGACGGCAAAGTCAACGGCGTGATCGGCCATCTGAACTCCGGCACCTCCATTCCAGCATCCGCTATTTACAGCGGTGCAGGCATCCCTCAAATTTCTCCTTCGGCCACGAATCCCAAGTTCACACGCCAAGGCTACAAAACTACCTTCCGCGTGGTGGCTGATGACGTGCATCTGGGTGGCACGCTCGGCAAATATGCTGTCAACACCTTGAAAGGCAAAAGCATTGCTGTGATCGATGATCGCACCGCATACGGCCAAGGCGTCGCAGAAGAGTTCAAGAAAGCTGTTGAAGCCGCTGGCCAGAAGACCGTGGCTCGTGAGTTCACCACCGACAAAGCTACTGACTTCATGGCTATCTTGACCTCGATTAAGGCCAAGAAGCCTGACGTGGTCTTCTTTGGCGGCATGGATGCTGTTGCTGGCCCCATGATGAAACAGATGAAACAACTCGGCATCAAGGCCAAGTTCCTTGGCGGCGACGGCATCTGCTCCTCTGAGCTGGCCAAACTCGCTGGCGATGCAATGGCTGACGACCAAGTTGTTTGCGCAGAAGCAGGCGGTGTGGAAGGCGAAGGCAAAGCAGCGATGGACAAGTTCAAGGCCGATTTCAAAGCCAAGAACAATGCTGAAGTTCAAGTGTATGCACCGTATGTGTACGACGCTGTGAACGTGATGGTTGCTGCCATGGTGAAGGCTGACTCTGCTGATCCAGCAAAGTACTTGCCTGAGTTGGCCAAAACGACTGATTTCAAAGGCGTGACTGGCGTGATCTCCTTTGACGAAAAAGGCGACGTGAAGAACGGCGCTTTGACCCTTTACACCTACAAAGCCGGCAAGCGCGAGCAAATCGCCGTGGTGCGTTAATTCGGTCAGTCAAAAGAAACAATTTCCACTCGATTTTCAAGGAGGCCGCAAGGCCTCCTTTTTTATTATTTGAGTGCAGGTGCTTGCAAGCAGCTAGAGGACAAATGCTCCATGCAGCCACTAGCGCGTCTTGGGCAAGCCCGTAAGCTTCGAGCCCGCTTTGATGCCCTTTTTGGCAAACCAGCCTTGGTTCATCTCCAGCACATAGCGTACAGGTTGTTTAGAGCAATGGGGGTCCGTAGTTTGCGGCCTCATATCCTCCAGGTTGACAATCGAGCCATCATCCGCAACGAAAGCAGCCGTCAAGGGCAGCAAGGTGTTTTTCATCCAAAAGCATTGTTGAGTGGCTTGCTCGAAAATGAACAGCATGCCTTCGTTTTGAGGCATACTTTTGCGCCACATCAAGCCAATTTGACGCTGCTCAGGTGTCAGCGCCACTTGAGCGTCAATTTGATGCATCCCCGCCCCCAGCTTGATGCGCTGTAAGTCCATTTGAGGCTCTTGCGCGCCTGCTGACAGCGAAAACAAAGCAAGAGCAGCAAAAATTGAGCGGCGTGTCAAAAGAGTGACTTTCATGGCGTGAATAAGTAGTTGTTGAAACGACGGATTACGAGAAGGCATCAAAATGCCTGATGGAGACAAAAAAATGCCTGCTGGCATGTGCACAGCAGGCATTTTCGGGGAAAAACCTAAATTAGGCCTTCTTTTCTGCTTTAGCTTTTTTCTTAGTAGCTTTCTTTTCTTTCTTGTCGGCTTTGGCCATAGCCTTCTTCTCATCTTTCTTTTCCATCTTGGCTTCTGGCTTGGCGGCAGGAGCAGCAGCGGCAGCTGGTGCAGCTGCGGGAGCAGCAGGCTTAGCAGGAGCTGCAGGAGCAGCGGCTTGTGCGAAAGCGCCAGCAGCAAAGAGGCCAGCAACCAGAGCAGCGATCAATTTAGACATGTCAATTTCCTTAAATTTAGCTAAATACCTCCCACCTCGGGAGTGCAGCTTCAACGGCTTGGATTTCTAGCCCGTTGACAGGGAGTGGAAATTTTTTGTCGCTAAAATGCAAGGGATAACCCAAACTGACTGCTTATCTGAGTTTGTCTAGGGCAAAACACTCAATTGGCTGACTAATCAGCCTTTTTCTAACAAATCGGAGATATCGTCCTCATGTATCAGCACATCAAAGTGCCCGCCGCTGGCCAGAAAATCACTGTCAACAAAGACTTTTCGCTGAACGTGCCCGACGAGCCCATCATTCCTTACATCGAAGGCGATGGCACGGGTTTTGACATCACGCCGGTTATGCTGAAAGTGGTCGACGCAGCTGTGGCGAAAGCCTATGGTGGTAGGAAGAAGATTCACTGGATGGAGGTATTTGCTGGTGAGAAATCCACCAAAGTCTATGGGCCGGATGTGTGGCTGCCCGAAGAGACCTTGCATGCCGTCAAAGACTATGTGGTCTCGATCAAAGGCCCGTTGACCACGCCAGTGGGTGGTGGCATCCGCAGCTTGAACGTGGCTTTGCGCCAGGAGCTGGATTTGTATGTTTGCCTGCGCCCCATTCAATATTTCAAAGGCGTGCCTTCGCCCGTGAAAGAGCCAGAGAAAACCAATATGGTGATCTTCCGCGAAAACAGCGAGGACATCTATGCCGGCATCGAATTTGAGTCAGGCAGCGAGAAGGCCAAGAAGGTTATTAAATTCCTGCAAGACGAAATGGGCGTGAAGAAAATTCGCTTCCCAGCCACTTCTGGCATTGGCATCAAGCCGGTTTCCAGCGAAGGCACTGAGCGCCTCGTGCGCAAAGCCATTCAGTACGCGATTGACAATGACAAGCCCAGCGTGACCATTGTTCACAAGGGCAACATCATGAAGTTCACCGAAGGCGGCTTCCGTGATTGGGCCTATGCGCTGGCGCAAAAAGAATTCGGCGCTGAACTGATTGATGGCGGCCCATGGTGCCAGTTTAAGAACCCGAAGACGGGCAAAAACATTATCATCAAGGACAGCATTGCCGATGCCTTCCTCCAACAAATCTTGCTACGCCCTGCCGAATACAGCGTGATTGCCACACTGAATTTGAACGGTGACTATGTTTCTGACGCCTTGGCCGCACAAGTGGGCGGCATTGGCATTGCGCCCGGAGCGAATTTGAGCGACAGCATTGCCATGTTCGAAGCCACGCATGGCACAGCGCCCAAGTACGCAGGCAAAGACTATGTGAACCCTGGCTCTGAAATCCTGTCGGCTGAAATGATGCTGCGTCACATGGGCTGGAAAGAAGCGGCAGACTTGATCATCTCCTCCATGGAAAAATCAATCGCCAGCAAGAAAGTCACCTATGACTTTGCCCGCTTGATGGAAGGCGCGACGCAGGTGAGCTGCTCGGGCTTTGGTCAAGTGATGATTGACAACATGTGATCATCCTTGCACATGAAAAAGGCCGCTGAGAAGCGGCCTTTTTTTGCTCGCGAGTTTCAATCTGCGGCGATCAATGCTCTTGATGCTGCCCCACGTTGAACTGCGGTGTACGCACGCGTGATTCGCGGTGGCGTGGTGCAGGTTCGCTCTGGGCTGGGGCGCAGACCAACAAGATGTTGTGCGCATGTTGCCCTTTGGGACCTTCCACCAGATCGAAGCTCACCGTCGAGCCTTGCTTGAGGGTTTTATAGCCCTCCATAGCGATGGCAGAAAAATGTATGAAAACATCTGCGCCGCCGGTATCCGGAGTGATGAAGCCGAAGCCTTTTGCATCGTTAAACCATTTGACTAGACCGGTCGCCATGTAGTGCTTTCTGTGCGGTTGAACTGCTTTGTATCCTGAACAAGAGAAAGAATTGTCTGTTAAGTTTGCAGGGATTTGAAAGTGATGTCAAATTTTTGTCCATAAAAGTTGTTTTTAAATTAGACAAACCCTTGTCATGGACAAAGACAATCACTGACCTCGCACTGGACGCAGAAAATGCACGCTTGCAGTGCATTTTCTGCGGGCGGCTTGCAAAAGCGGTGATCGCCTTAAAATCAATTGTGAAAACACTGTTTTGAATTCCATCGAACTGCGAGTTTTTGACTTGGCCACACAATCCCCGCCTCCACCTCGTCCTCCGAAAGCACCGGTGAGTACGCCTCGCACCCGTCCGCAGCCGCGCGAGGACGACAGCGACACAGTCGTGGTGGAGCGCGCACCGCAAAAAACCAAGCCGCCGCAGATGTATCAAGTGGTGCTGCTCAACGACGACTACACGCCGATGGAATTCGTTGTGGCCGTGATCCAAGAATTCTTCAGCAAAGACCGCGAGACCGCCACGCAAATCATGCTCAAGATCCACATCGAGGGCAAAGGCGTCTGCGGTGTGTACAGCAAGGATGTTGCCGCCACCAAGGTGGACCGCGTGATGGAAGCCGCACAAAAAGCCGGTCACCCCTTGCAATGTGTCAGCGAGCCCACAGCTTGAAAACATGCTGAAGCAAAAGCACTGAAATTGCCTCAGAATAAAGCCACGATTTAACGACGGACGCCAACAGGAATTCTTATGATCGCCCAAGAACTTGAAGTCAGTTTGCATATGGCCTTTGTCGAAGCGCGCCAACAGCGCCACGAGTTCATCACCGTGGAACATTTGCTGCTCGCCTTGCTGGATAACCCGAGCGCCGCAGAAGTGCTGCGCGCATGCGCGGCCAATATTGATGAGCTGCGTAAATCGCTCACCACCTTCATCAAAGACAACACGCCCCAAGTGGCTGGTACGGAAGAGGTGGACACTCAGCCAACTTTAGGCTTCCAGCGCGTGATTCAGCGAGCCATAATGCATGTGCAGAGCACAGGCAACGGCAAAAAAGAGGTCACAGGCGCGAATGTGCTGGTGGCCATTTTCGGCGAAAAGGATTCGCATGCGGTGTACAACCTGCATCAACAGGGTGTCACGCGCCTTGATGTGGTGAACTTCATTGCCCACGGCATCAAGAAAACTGATCCTCCTGAACCAGCCAAGGCGGGTGACAGCTCAGGCGAGGGCGGCGATGAGCGTGAGGAGAAATCAGAGAAGGCTTCGCCGCTGGAGCAATACACGCAAAACCTCAACCAACTGGCCAAAGACGGCAAGATCGATCCTTTGATTGGCCGCGAGTATGAGGTGGAGCGCGCTATCCAAATCCTCTGCCGCCGCAGGAAAAACAACCCACTGCTCGTGGGCGAAGCCGGCGTGGGCAAAACGGCGATTGCCGAAGGCTTGGCATGGCGCATCACGCAAAAAGATGTGCCTGAAATTTTGGCTGAATCCATCGTCTATTCGCTGGACATGGGTGCCCTGCTCGCTGGCACAAAATACCGTGGTGATTTCGAGCAGCGCTTGAAAGGCGTCCTGAAGAGTCTCAAAGACAAACCCAATGCTGTGCTTTTTATTGATGAGATTCACACGCTCATCGGCGCGGGCGCTGCCTCTGGCGGGACGCTGGATGCATCGAATCTGCTCAAGCCAGCTCTGTCCAACGGCTCGCTCAAATGCATCGGGGCTACCACATTCAGCGAATACCGCGGTATCTTTGAAAAAGATGCTGCCTTGTCTCGCCGTTTCCAGAAAATTGATGTGGTCGAGCCCACAGTGGAGCAGACGGTGGAAATCCTCAAAGGCTTGAAGAGCCGTTTTGAAGAGCACCATAGCGTGAAGTTCTCTGCCAGTGCTTTGGTGGCAGCTGCTGAGCTGTCTTCTAAATACATCAATGACCGTCACTTGCCTGATAAAGCCATTGATGTGATTGATGAAGCTGGAGCAGCGCAGCGTATCTTGCCCGCAAGTAAACGCAAAAAAACCATCTCAAAATCGGAAGTGGAAGACATCGTGGCGAAAATCGCGCGTATTCCGCCTGCCAGTGTGAGCAATGATGATCGCAGCAAGCTCAAAAATATTGAGCGCGATCTGAAAAACGTCGTGTTTGGCCAAGATGCCGCGCTTGAAGCTCTGGCCGCTGCCGTGAAAATGGCGCGCTCAGGCTTGGGCCGCGCAGACAAGCCGATTGGGGCTTTCCTCTTCTCCGGCCCCACTGGTGTGGGCAAGACAGAAGCCGCCAAGCAACTGGCCAACATCATGGGCATCGACCTGATTCGCTTCGACATGAGCGAATACATGGAGCGCCATGCCGTGAGCCGCCTGATTGGCGCGCCTCCGGGCTATGTAGGCTTCGATCAAGGTGGTTTGCTCACCGAGGCGATCACCAAAAAGCCGCATGCAGTGCTCCTGCTCGATGAAATCGAAAAAGCGCATCCTGATGTTTTCAACGTGCTGCTGCAAGTGATGGACCACGGGACGCTGACCGACAACAATGGCCGCAAAGCCGATTTCCGCAACACCATCGTGATCATGACGACCAACGCCGGCGCTGAGACGATGAACAAGGCGACGATTGGCTTCACCAACCAGCGCCAGCAAGGCGATGAGATGGCCGATATCAAGCGCCTGTTCACGCCCGAATTCCGCAATCGGTTGGATGCGATGGTCAGCTTCAAGCCGATCAATGAAGATATCATTCTGCGCGTGGTCGATAAATTCCTGCTGCATCTGGAAACCCAGCTGGACCAGAAGAAGGTGGATGTGACCTTCACCGATGCGCTGCGCAAGCACCTCGCCAAGAAAGGCTTTGACCCGCTGATGGGCGCTCGTCCGATGCAACGCTTGATCCAGGACACGATCCGTAAGGCATTGGCCGATGAATTGCTGTTTGGCAAGCTGGTCGATGGCGGCATCGTCACTGTGGATCTGGGTTCGGACGAAAAGATCACGCTAGACATCCAGCCGCTGCCTAAGAAAGAGGGAAAGCCCAAAGCAGAAGCCGAGGAAGTGGCGGCTGATTGAGCCTAGACCCCTGGAAAGAAAAGCGAAGGCTTCATGAGCCTTCGTTTTTTGGCTGTCGCTGAGCAATCTGCACACTTTAAAAGCTATGCAATGGCATTCATAACTCGCATTTCCGAATGGTTTGAGGCCGAAACTTGGCCTAGCATGAAATCCATGTTTTCAACTACAACAGCATGGCCTGTTGGGTTGATCAACCAGATGGAGCCTCAAACCATGTCGTGCCTGATTGGTCAAAGAAAATGGCAGTACGCCGGCATCAAATCTGCGCATAGTGCTATGAAATTAATAGTATTGGGTTGGGCTTTTGTTACCACATTGGCTTCGGTACTGGCGCAAAACATCACCATGGCTAGTACCACATCCACCGAGCAATCGGGCTTGTTTGGCGCATTGCTTCCCGATTTCAAAAAGGCCACAGGCATTGACATCAAAGTTGTCGCTTTAGGCACTGGCCAAGCGCTGGACATGGCGCGGCGTGGCGATGCGGATGTGCTGTTTGTGCATGACCAAGTAGCGGAAGAAAAATTCGTGGCCGATGGCTTTGGCATGAAGCGCTTTCCCGTGATGTACAACGATTTCGTGTTGATTGGCCCTAAGAACGACCCGGCGGCGACCAAAGGCAAAGACATCACCGAGGCTTTAAAAAAACTGGCGGCAAGCAATGCTGCCTTCATCTCGCGAGGTGATAAATCCGGCACACATGCCGCCGAGTTGCGCTACTGGAATGCGCTTCGCGGCTCGGGAAATGCGCAGGGCGCATTGGCCAGCAAAGGCAGCGGCTATCGTGAATGCGGCTGCGGAATGGGCTCCGCGCTCAACATCGCTGCCAGCAGCAATGCCTATGTTCTCGCGGATCGCGGCACCTGGCTCAGCTTCAAAAACCGCGCCGATTTGGCTATTTTGGTGGAGGGTGACACCCGCCTCTTCAACCAATACGGCGTGATGGCCGTGAGCCCCGCCAAGCACGCGCATGTGAAAGCGCGTGACGCGCAGCGCTTTGTGGATTGGGTCATTTCGCCTGCGGGGCAGGCCAGCATCGCGGCTTACAAGATTGGCGGTGAGCAATTGTTTTTTCCCAATGCGTCGAAGTGAAGCCTTGGTTGAAGGTCGGTTCTTGCCGTGCACCTTTGTATGACCTGAGGTAAGCGACTCCACCACCGGCGCAGGTTTGCTCGTGTTGCACGTGCACCAAAGTTTGCTCGTTTTGCAAACCACTTGTGATTTCCGCTTGCGGGCAAAGTCTGTGAGGAATCTGCTGCGCGTTGAGGCCAGCGCAGTATGACCGGCGTATTTTTTTGCTATGATTTACGTAGCAATCTACGCAATCATCACGCCGGAGAAATGCCTATAACGCTTCAAAAATCACGGCTTCACGCTAATTTTTTCGTGCTGGGCTTGCCGCTGAGCTTACGGTAAACCGTCGCTCGGCTGATCCCCAGCTTTGCTGCAGCAGCAGCCACGTTGCCTTTGAGCTGCGTGACGGTATCGCGGATCACGTCCGTTTCATGGGCTTTGAGCGCACCTACGCTGGATCGCACGCGGGTATCGACGACTGCTGAAGATGCCTTGGGCGACAGCTTGCCGCTGCGACTGGTGCGCAGTTCCACCTGCAGGCCGCTCCATAGCGGCACAATCATCGGCGCTTGGCCTAGCTGGGCATCAAATAAGCGTCGCCAATCGGTGGCGAATAATTCGTTAGCATGCGATGCGCTGAGCAATTCAGAAATGCCCAGCATGTGCCGCGCAGTGCGGTTCATCGCGCAGACTTGGCCATCTTCGTCGAGGCAGAGCAAGCCTTCAGCTTCGCGCCCGAGCGCGCCCGCATCTGGCCAACGCAGATGCACCACCAGCGTATGCGGGTTGGTCAGCACGAGCTGATTCTCAATGCGCCGCGCCGCGCTGCTCACGCGGTGAATCAATTCAGGGCGC
>JBJTSL010000332.1:0-3654 GCA_046076625.1 Allobrachymonas sp. | reverse complement strand
CTTGTTGCGCCTGGGCTTGGCCTGCCATCAGGCGGGCCTTGCTGGCGACTGCAATCGCTATGTGACTGAAACGATCTTTCGGCATGTTTGGCAAGGTGGGCATGATGCAGCGGACCCACAGCGCTTGCAAGCCTTGGTCGAATTGCTCAAGCCGCTGCATTTGCTGGATGATCCAGCGATCAAAGCGCAACTGAGAACCAACACCGACGAGGCAATTGCCCGAGGCGTTTTTGGCGTGCCGATGATGGAAGTCGATGGCCAGCGTTTTTGGGGGCTGGATTCGCTGCCCATGTTGCGCGCTTATCTGCAGGGCGATTCCTGGTTTGATAGCAGCGCTTGGCGCAATGCCGCTGACTTGCCCACAGGTATCGTGCGTTCGCGCGGCTGAATAAGCTTCATGCGTCCTAGGGAAAATACCCCTCGGGTTTACGCTAGTTTCTGACGGATTTTGTGCGAAATTGCACGCGTATGTAAGAAACCGGTCAGACCGTGTGCAGACACTCTCTCTCAATCTTGGAGAGCAAGCCCGTGTTGTTGTTGGTCACGATCATCAAATCGATCTGCGAAATCGCCTTGCTGGCATTTGCCGGGCGCTTCGTGCTTGGCTTGATGGCTGGTGCCAAGAAAGACAGCAATCTGTTCTATCAAATTCTGGAAATTTTGACCAAGCCCTTTGTAGGTGCAGCGCGGATGATTTCGCCCAAAGCCATCATTGATCGTCATGTGCCTCTGGTCGCCATTTCTTTGCTTGTGATTTTGTGGATCGTGTGCGTGATGGAGAAGATTCGCATCTGCGCGCAAATCGGTGTGGAGTTGTGCAAATGATGGAAACCCTTCGCTACAAGGCCTTAGGTGCTTGGGCGCGCGTGCTGCTGCGCTTGGAGATCTGGGGCGCTGCAACCGAGGTGTTTGAGCGCATGAGAGCGATGCGCCCGCAAGATGACTACCCCTTGGCCAGCATCGCTTACATTCTCACCATCACGGGCGGCAAGCCCAAAGCCTATGAGATGCTGGAGCGCCTGACGCAGAGCCACCCGCAAGTGGGCATGCATTGGTTCAACCTCGGCTTCTTGCAAGAAGAGCGCGGCGAATTTGACAAGGCCTGCACCTCATTCCAAAACGCCGTGGAGCAAAGCCCGCAAATGGATCGCGCTTGGTACGGTCTGGGCTTGGTGCTGATTCGCCTTCAGCGCTTTGACGAAGCTGTCAAAGCCCTCAAACAAAACACGAAATTGCAACCCATGAGTCCGTATGGCTGGTATCAGCTGGCCCGCGTGCACATGGATCGGCAACAGCCTGATGAGGCGCGGAAAATCATCCGCCACCTCAAAGGGTTCGAGCCTAAGGTGGCCGCTCAGCTGGAACGGGAGACGGGAATTTCCATCTCCCCCGCCAGTTGAGGGGCTTCCCAAGGGTGCTGGCAGCCGTTGCAAAGCAGGCGAAAGTCTGAAAAGGCGCAGCGATTTTTTCATCACTAGGAGACTATGCAATGCAGCAAGTATCAGCAAAGCATCAGGCCTATTGGTCCAAGAACCTACGCATCACAGCAGTTTTGCTGGCGATCTGGTTTGTTGTGACTTATGTGGTCGCTTTCATGGCTCGCGATCTGAGCTTTAACTTCTTTGGGTGGCCATTCAGCTTTTGGGTGGGCGCACAAGGTGCTCTGGTCGTGTATGTGGCAATCATCTGGTTTTACGCTCGTTATATGAACAAGCTAGACCAGGAATACGGCGTTGCCGAAGAGGAGTAAGAACATGGCTGGAATGTCCCCCTCATCTGGTGGCGTGAGCGTGAGCGCCGCCGCTAATGCTGCATTTAAGAAGCAGCTCAACAAAGTTTATACCTGGTACACCGGTGGCTTCGTAGCCTTCGTGATCGTGGTCGCCATCCTCGAGCAAATGGGCCTGCCCCGCAACTGGATCGGCCTTATCTTCTTGCTGGCCACGATTGGCTTGTATGCCGGTATCGGTATCATGAGCCGCACCAGCGATGCCGATGAATACTATGTGGCAGGTCGCCGCGTGCCTGCGATTTACAACGGCATGGCCACGGGCGCCGACTGGATGTCTGCTGCATCCTTCATCGGTATGGCTGGTACGCTCTACCTCTCGGGTTATGGCGGCTTGGCCTTCATCATGGGCTGGACCGGCGGCTACTGCTTGGTGGCTCTGTTCCTCGCGCCTTATATGCGCAAGTTCGGCCAGTTCACCATCCCAGACTTTCTGGGCGAGCGTTACGGCGGCAACGCTGCGCGTTTGGTGGGCGTGTTTGCTGCCATCCTCTGCTCCTTCGTGTACGTTGTGGCGCAGATCTATGGCGTGGGCCTGATCACCACCCGTTTGACGGGCGTTGACTTCGGCATCGGTATCTTCTTGGGTCTGGGCGGTATTCTGGTCTGCTCGTTCCTCGGAGGTATGCGCGCCGTGACTTGGACGCAGGTGGCTCAGTACATCATCTTGATCATCGCCTACCTGATCCCCGTGGTCTGGCTGTCGGTCAAGCAAACTGGGGTGCCGATTCCTCAGGCCGTGTATGGCGCGCAGCTACAAAAAGTGACGGCGAGAGAAGCTGAGCTCAGGAAAGATCCGAAAGAGCTGGAAGTGATCGCTATCTTCAAGAAGCAGGCCGATGATTTGGGCGCTAAGCTCAAAGACGTGCCCGCTGCGCTGGCTGCTGACAAAGCTGCTGCCGAGAAGAAAGTGGCAGACCTGAAAGCTGCCAATGGCCCTGCTGCTGAGATCACAGCTGCTGAAAAAGCTTTGGCGGCTCTGCCCAAGGATGCTGACGCGGCCAAGAAGGCTTGGACTGCTGCGCAAACGGCTGCCAACGCCCGCGCGCGTCCGCTCGCTGGCATGCCTAGTCACGGAACAGCGTTTGCTGGCAATCCTGCAGGCGATGCTGCCGCCCAGAAGACCTATGACGAATCCCGTCGTAACTTCTTGGCTCTGATCTTCTGCTTAATGGTCGGTACCGCTGCTTTGCCGCACATCCTGATGCGTTACTACACCACGCCTTCTGTGAGAGAAGCGCGTGAGTCGGTCACTTGGTCGCTGTTCTTCATCTTCTTGCTCTACTTCACCGCACCTGCTCTGGCTGTGCTCGTGAAATACGAAGTGTTTAACGTCTTGGTGGGCACGGAATTCTCCAAGCTGCCAGCGTGGATTGCCTCGTGGAACAAGGTGGATGCGAGCTTGCTCTCTGTGGTTGACATCAACAAAGACGGCATCTTGCAGTTGGGTGAAATGCGCATTGGTGGCGACATCATTGTGTTGGCAACCCCTGAAATCGCGGGCCTGCCCTATGTGATTTCCGGCATGGTGGCTGCAGGTGGCTTGGCCGCTGCGCTGTCTACCGCTGACGGCTTGCTGCTGACGATTGCCAACGCACTTTCGCACGACGTGTACTACAAGACCATCGATCCCAATGCTTCCACGGCGCGCCGCGTGACGCTGTCCAAGATCCTGCTCTTGGTTGTAGCCTTGGCTGCCGCCTACGTTGCTTACAACGTGTATGTGACCAAACAGTCCGACATCTTGTTCTTAGTGTCTGCGGCCTTCTCGTTTGCTGCAGCTTCCTTCTTCCCTGCACTCGTGCTGGGCATCTTCTGGAAGCGTGCATCGAGCATTGGCGCCATCGCTGGCATGATCGCCGGCT
>JBJTSL010000331.1:0-9770 GCA_046076625.1 Allobrachymonas sp. | reverse complement strand
GCAGTGCCCCCATGCCACGCAGCCGTTTTCACCGAAGCGAAATCTTCAGAACGCAAACACTATAAATATCATAGCACTCTACGCACATTCCATGACGGCCATTACCCAAAACCGCTTATAAAACACCCGTTCCCAAGCGCCGAATCGCTGCCTCATTCGACGCCGAACTCACCCGCCTAGCAGCCTCCTCCCAAGGTAGCCAAATTTGATTCACATGCTCGCGCGGTGCAAGCTGCACACGCACCGGCGCAGGAATGCAAAGGCCCAATACGCGCTCGGTGTTGCGCGTCACGCCCGGGGCGTAGCGGTGCAGATAGTGCGGCCAAATGTCGTAGGTGTTTTCCAAGCGCCAATCCAACAGCTCGTGACCGGCAGACAAGGCATCTAATCCGGTTTCCTCGCGCACTTCGCGCACTGCGCAATCAAGCCACGATTCCTGCTCGACGTTCAAACTGCCGGTCACTGACTGCCATACGCCCGACGCTGCGCCCTCATCATTCGAGCGCTCAATCAGCAGCACCTCACCCTGCGGCGTGTGAATCACCACCAGTACCGAGCGGGGGATTTTGTAGGACGGCAACAGCTTTGTCATCCCAAGCATTGTGACGGGCTACACTCAAGGCAATGCCCTCCCTGCAAGAATTCCAATGGCTGCTGTTTGGCGCGAGCGCTGGACTGTTGATTTACCTATCAGGCGTGGGTGCTGGCGTGATTGTCGTACCGGTCATGGTGACTGTGTTTGACACGCCCGTGGCCACCGCCGTGGGCACAGCGAGCTTGTTCTCCGTCGTCTGCAAAATCGCCGCCGGCCTGTCGCATATCCAGCAGAAGAACGTTTCTCGGCGCTTGCTCAGGGCGTTTTTACCGGCGGCGGTGGTCGCTTGCCTGTGGCTGGCCGCGCTGATCAGTTTGGCTTTGCCCACGGTGTGGCCTCAGGGCCAAACCCGCGTGGAATTGGCTTTGAAGCTCTTGGTGCTCTTCGTCGGCGCGCTGGCCGTGGGATCGATATACGTGCCGCAAATCAAGCGCTTCATCGGCCAGTTGCGCATCCGCAGCACCGCGCTGGCCACGGGCGCACTGGTGGGCGCCACTGGCACGGGCGGCGGCGTGCTGGTCGTGCCGGCGCTCATGGCCGAAGGCAGCGAGAGCATGCAGCGCATCATTGGCACTTCGCTCATCATCGGGCTGATTCTCTCGTCCGTGACGGCATTGTTTTATGGTGCGGCGGGCAGCCTGCATTTGGCCTTGGCTCTCTGGATGACAGCGGGCTCTTTGGCCGCTATGCCATTGGCGCGCTTTGTGTTCAAGCGCGTCAGCAGCGCGGTATTAACCCATTTGGTCGCCAGTTTGGCCTGTTTGGCCCTCGCACTACTTGCCATCAATTTGGCAAAAGCAAGCTAATGGCTGCAATTGTCTGCACTACGACAACAAGAACTATGCGTTTCGGGCATGATTTCTGAGCACAATCGCATACACAAAGCCGTCAGCGTTGAGTAAGATATCCGGCATTTCGTAACAAAAATCGTCTGCATAGTCGCTGAAGTGACTTTTGCAAGACCCCAATCCGAAACACAAGATGCAAGCTGTCATGTCTGCAGGGAAGAAAAGCACCCCGATGCACAGTCACCGCCAGTGGCTGTGCATCGGGGCGGCTGCCTTGTGCATGCTGGGCATGCTGGGCATGCTCGCCTCACCCTGCCTCGCTCAGACCGGCTCGGTCGATCAAGTCGAACGCCTGCTACAGATGCAACAGGCTTTGCAGCAGCAGCACGCGCAGCAACTGTCCACCCTGCAACTCCAGCTTCTCGAACAAGAGCGTGCCAGCGCTGCACAAGACTGGCAATGGGTGATCGTCTGCGCGCTCGCGCTGCTGGGCTTGACGATGGCCGCATGGGCGGCCACGCACTGGCACACGCGTCGATCTGAGTCGATGGGCGAAGTACGCCCGGAGCAAGAGCATTTGCAAGGAACACTTTTTTCGCCACAAGCTATCGACACGGCCGAGCCGGCTTTCGGCTCGTCGAACCGCCGCGCTGACCACAATAGCGACGACGATTGGGATTCACAAATGCTGGCCGATGAGGCTTTGCGGGAATTTGAATTGCGCCGCACCGTTGGTTTGATGCCTGAGACTTTGGCCGAGCCACGCGCAACTCGCAGCGCCTCAGAAGCGCACATCGAGCAGGCCTGGGCCGATATGCAAGAAGTCACGCTCGACGCGGAGGCCACCACAGCCTCCGTCGATCTCAGCCTTGAAGTGCAAAAAGTGCGCAAAAACCTGCATATCCGCCGCTTGGAGCGCAGGCAAGCCAGCACCGCACCACCTGCATCCGCCGCGCATTCATTTTCGTTGGCCTTGCCGCAAGACGCCCGTGCCCCCGAGCCAGAATTGCCGCAAGAAGAAGATGATGACATCCTCGGTGCGGCACTCTCTGCCCAGCCCATCTCGGTGCCCATGCCTGAGCCTCCAAGCCCAGCGTTGACCTCGACTCAACCCTACAGCAGCAGCGCTGAGCTGATCTTCCCCGCCTCGCAGCGCGGCATGAGCGAAATGGAAGTGCGCTTGGCTTTGGCGCAAGAATTCCGGCGAATGGGGCAAATCGACGAAGCGGAGCAACTATGCAACGAGGCGCTGCACGCTGGCAACGCCACCGAGCAGCGCAACGCACGTCAATTACTGGAATCTTTACCGGGCCGCTGAGTTGCCCGGCGCAGCGCTTACCACTTGATGCCCAGCTTCAGAAACAGTTTGGAGAGCACAAACAAAGGCCCCACCCAGAGGTATTGCAAGTCTTCAAAAAAACTGGGTTTTTTGCCTTCGATCTTGTGCCCGATGAACTGAATGATCCACGCGCCAACAAAAATCACTAAAGAGGCCACGAACACATGAGGTTGCATGGCATGCAACAGAGCCAAAACGGCTACCAACCACACGATCATGCTCCCGAAAAATACCCAAGACAGCCGCGCGTAGTACACCATGCTGGCGGCGATGAAGGCATAGGCCGCCCAGGGGTGCAAGGCAAAGATCAGGCCAGTGAGGCTCAGCGTGATCAGCGGCACAGCGATGAAATGGATCACCTCATTGGTGGGGTGCTGGTGGCTCGTGCCGTAGTGCGCGATCAACTGATCAACTTTACGGCTCGAAGCGATGGGTGACGGTTCGGCAGCGGAATTCATGGCGGTCTCCTACACTTGCGAATACAGTATTTTATGCAAACCCCAGTATTTTACAAACTATCAAAATATGAGCACCAGATCCAGATTTCATGGCGGCGAAGTGGCCATTTCAGCCTAAAGCGAGCGACCCATCCAACTCTACAATTTGAAGCAAAAACCACCCATTTGCGGTTATGAAATCTGCGTAGAGTGCACTTTACTTAGTAGCATACGGCAAGCAAGGTAAGTCCTGCCCGTTGGTCTCCTCACTTTGCGCATATGATGCCCCCATGATCGACTCCAGCCAATCGACCTCCACCCGCCCCTACTTGCTGCGCGCTCTCTACGAATGGTGCGCCGACAACTCGCTCACACCTTATATCGCAGCCTATGTGGACGAGACGGTGAAAGTACCGCGCGAGTATGTGAAGAACAACGAGATCGTGCTCAACATCAGCATGGATGCCACGAGCAATTTGAAGATCGACAACGAGTGCGTACGCTTCAAGGCACGCTTTGGCGGCGTGGCGCGCGAAATCGTGGTGCCGATGGGCCACGTGATTGCCATCTACGCGCGGGAAAACGGCCAAGGCATGGCCTTTCCTGTGCCGCAATCTGTGCCACCGCGCGGCCAAGTGCAGCCTACGCCACAAGAGGAAAAATGCAGTGACGACAAGCGCATCAGTGGCCTGCGCGTGGTGGACGATCCAGACGCCACCCTTCCCGAGCCCAGCAAAATTGTGCCCATCAAGTCCCCTGCCGCAGACGAACCGCTGCCCGAGCCGCCCAGCCCCGCCGGAGGTGACAAACGCGGCTCACGCCCTTCGCTCACACGCATCAAGTAACGCATCCAGCCACGAAACCCGTGAATTCAGCGGGTAAAATATTGGGTTACGCCGCTTTAGCTCAGTGGTAGAGCAACCGCCTTGTAAGCGGTAGGTCGTCAGTTCAATCCCGACAAGCGGCACCACTTTTCAATTCGTAGCTCGGTTCATGCGCCACTTCGCATGGCCACCTTGATGCGAATCTCTTGCACATCATGGCCTTTGGCGCGCAAATGCGCAGCCAAAGCTGGCAGCATCTGGCGCAACTTCGCGGCCACCGCGCTGTTGGCCGCCAGCAAGCACCACTGCCCATCTTGCAGTGGTCCGGCTTGCACTCCGCTGCGCAAGGCCGGCGGCATCAGGGGAGTCACCAAGCGCAGGCACTCGCTGGAAGCCTGCGCCAATTGCACCAAGCTCGCCAAGCTCGGCGCTTGGCTCACCGCATGCACCACCGGCACGGCCTCGCGCAACCGCACGGTGCGCAAGGGCAGGTAAGATGCGTGCCTCGCAGGCAATATTGGTTTGGAGGTGCTCAAAGAAGCCACCCCAAAGCAGTCTGAATTCGTTGGGAAGTACACACGATGCATTTGATTATCACGGATGCTTGGCTGGCCAAATCCAAGCCTATGCACCTGAGCGGCACGAAGCTCGTTGCCGCAGGCTTGGCCTTGTCCTTGCTGCTAATGCTCACCTCGCTAGGCTTGTACCACTGGGTGTTCCTCAAAGGCGCACGCGAAGGCTGGCCACTGATCGGCACGCTGGTCAAGCTCGTGGTGAAAGACGAATCCGAGCAACGCGAGCGCTTCATGCGCGAGAACATCGACGCCATGGCACGCAAAGTAGGCGAGATGCAGGCCAAAGTGCTGCAACTGGAGCAGCTCACTGAGCGCGTCTCGCAATTGGCCGGCGTGCCTGTGCCGACCAGCGCCAAAGTGCCGCCGGCCAGCGGTGGCGTGTTGATTGGCAATCACCCGCTGTCGATGGAGCAATTGCAGAGCACACTGTCGGATTTGGAGAGCGTGAACAAGCAAAAAATCGACCTGCTCACGCTGATGGAAACCCGTCTGTTTGATCAAAAAATCGCCAAGCTGCTCGTACCCACGGCCCAACCCGTGCCGGGTTCGCACCTGGGTTCACCTTTTGGCTGGCGCGTGGACCCGTTCACCGGCCGATCGGCCTTGCATTCCGGCCTCGATTTCCAGGCCGACCCCGGCACGCCCATCTTGGCCGCTGCCGGCGGCGTGGTGGTGGTGCAGGAATACCATCCCGGCTTTGGCAACATGGTGGAAATTGACCATGGCAATGGCCTTATCACGCGCTATGCCCATGCTTCGGCCACTTTCGTGAAAAAAGGCGATTTGGTCAAACGTGGCCAGAAGATCGCGGCAGTGGGTTCCACCGGCCGATCCACGGGCCCGCATTTGCATTTTGAAGTGCTGGCCGATGGCACGCCGCAAGACCCGCAAAAATTCCTCACGCTGGGCGGCACCACCTTGCCACCCCCCATGCCCGCGATACCGGCTGTCCCTGTGGCGAAACGCTAAAATGCTGGGTTGACTTGGGAACTGTCACCCCAGCCCCATATTCTCAGAATTCATAGAGAAAGAATCGCCTGTTTTTGCAGCGCCTTGGCGCGGCAACAGGCACGACCGCATGGCTACCAATATCCTCACCAAGATTTTCGGCTCTCGCAACGATCGCCTCCTCAAAAGCTACCGCAAAAACGTGGAGCGTATCAACAGCTTGGAGCGCGGCTTGGAAGCCTTGAGCGCAGAGCAGCTTAAAGCCAAAACCACCGAATTCAAAGAGCGCATCGCCAAGGGCGAAACGCTCGATGACCTGCTGCCAGAAGCCTTTGCCGTGGTGCGCGAGGCTTCCAAGCGCGTGATGAAAATGCGGCATTTCGATGTGCAGCTCGTGGGCGGTATGGCGCTGCATGAAGGCAAGATTTCTGAGATGCGCACCGGTGAGGGCAAAACCCTGACCGCCACCTTGCCGGTTTACCTCAATGCCCTCTCCGGCAAAGGCGTACACGTGGTGACCGTGAACGATTATTTGGCCAGCCGCGATGCGCAGTGGATGGGCAAGCTCTACAACTACCTGGGCTTGACAGTGGGCATCAACCTGCCGCAAATGCCGCGCGAAGAAAAGCAAACCGCGTACCGGGCTGATATCACCTATGGCACAAACAACGAATACGGCTTTGACTATTTGCGCGACAACATGGTGTATGAAACCGCCGACCGCGTGCAGCGCGGCCTGCAGTATGCCATCGTCGATGAGGTGGACTCGATCCTGATCGACGAAGCGCGCACGCCGCTGATCATCTCCGGTCAAGCCGACGACCAGACCGATGTGTACCTCGCGCTCAACAAAGTCGTGCCATTGCTGGCGCGCCAAGAAGGCGAAGCCGATCCGCGCACCGGCGAAGGCGTGATTAAGCCCGGCGACTTCACCGTCGATGAAAAAAGCCACCAGGCCTATCTCACCGAGCAAGGCCACGAAAATGCCGAGCGCATCTTGTTCAACCTCGGTCTGATTCCCGAAGGCGCGTCACTCTACGATCCGGCCAACATCACCTTGATGCACCATCTGAATGCCGCCCTGCGCGCGCACCACCTGTACCACCGCGATCAGAACTACGTGGTGCAGGATGGCGAAGTCGTGATCGTCGATGAATTCACCGGCCGCTTGATGACCGGCCGCCGCTGGAGCGATGGATTGCACCAAGCCGTTGAGGCCAAAGAAGGCGTGCAGATTCAGGCCGAGAACCAGACGCTGGCCTCTATCACCTTTCAAAATTATTTCCGTCTCTACGGCAAGCTTGCTGGCATGACAGGCACGGCAGACACCGAAGCCTTTGAATTCCAGGAAATTTACAGCCTGGAAACTGTGATCATCCCGCCAAATAAACCCAGCAAGCGCGATGATCAACTGGATCGCGTCTACAAAACCGGCAAAGAGCGCTACGACGCGGCCATCAAAGACATCCGCGAATGCCATGAGCGCGGCCAGCCAGTGCTGGTGGGTACCACCTCGATTGAAAATTCCGAGCTGATTTCAGGTCTGCTTGAGAAAGCCAAGCTGCCGCACCAAGTGCTTAACGCCAAACAGCACGCGAAAGAAGCCGACATCGTGGCGCAAGCGGGCAGCCCCAAGATGATCACGATTGCCACCAACATGGCCGGTCGCGGCACGGACATCGTGCTCGGCGGCAATGTGGAAAAAATGATTGCCGCCGTGGAGGTTGATGAATCGCTCGATGCCGCTGCCAAACAAAACCAGATCGACCGCTTGCGCGTGCAATGGACCAAAGACCACGAGCTGGTCAAATCGCTGGGTGGTCTGCGCATCATCGCCACTGAGCGTCATGAGAGCCGCCGCATTGACAACCAATTGCGTGGCCGCTCAGGCCGTCAAGGCGACCCCGGCTCCTCGCGTTTCTATTTGAGCTTGGACGATCCGCTGATGCGCATCTTCGCGGGTGAGCGAGTGGCCTCCATCATGGATCGCCTCAAAATGCCCGAAGGCGAAGCGATTGAAGCGGGCATCGTCTCGCGAAGCATTGAAGGCGCGCAACGCAAGGTGGAAGCGCGCAACTTTGATATGCGCAAACAGTTGCTCGAATACGATGACGTGAGCAACGACCAACGCAAGGTGATCTACCAGCAGCGTAACGATATTTTGGATGCCGGCGATTTGACCAATCAAATCAAAGCGCTGCGCGAAGGCTGCTTCACCGACATCGTGCGAGCCCATGTGCCAGCAGAATCGGTGGAAGAGCAATGGGATTTGCCACCGTTGCAAGCCGTGCTCTCCAACGACTGGCAGATTGATCTGGACTTGGCCGGTATGGTGGAGAAATCCGACTCCATCACCGACGAAGACATTTTAGAAAAAGTCGTGGCGGCTGCGCATGCGCGCTTTGACGACAAGGTCGAGCAAGTTGGCAAAGACAATTTCACCCAGTTTGAGCGCATCGTCTTGCTGCAAAGCATTGACCAGCATTGGCGCGAACATCTCTCCGCGCTGGACTACTTACGCCAGGGTATTCATCTGCGCGGCTTCGCCCAGAAGCAGCCCAAGCAAGAATACAAGCGCGAGGCATTTGAGCTGTTTGGTCAATTGCTTGATGTGGTGAAAAACGAAGTCACGCGCATTTTGATGAACGTGAAGATTCAAAGCAACGAGCAAATCGACGCCGCCACCCAAGAGATGGAGCAACGCGCCGAGAGCATCAGCAACGTGACCTACACCGCGCCCACGGAAGACGGCGGCACGCAGTCCACGCTCGATGAAGACACACGTCATAAAAATCAAGTTTTGCAAGGCTCGACCACCAACCCCTATGCGAACATGCGCGTGGGCCGCAACGACCCTTGCCCTTGCGGCAGCGGCAAGAAATACAAGCTCTGCCACGGCAAGTTGAGCTGATCTTCATCTTTTAGTTACTATCAAAAAATGAGCGCTTCGCGCAGTATTGATGCCGGCGAAGTGCTCTTTTTGCTTTAATTTCGCTCTTTTTGGAGACTGCCATGGCTGTGAACTTCACCGCGACCGATCCCGCTCTATTGCACCCCGTGAAAGGTTTGCGCATCGGTGTGACGGAAGCAGGCGTGCGTAAAGCCAATCGCAAAGACGTGACGGTCATGCTGCTCGACGAAGGCGCCAGCGTCGCTGGTGTGTTCACGCTCAATCGCTTTTGCGCAGCGCCCGTGCAGATGTGTCGCGATCATCTGGCAAAAAATCTAGGTACCCGTGCGATCTTGATTAACACCGGCAATGCGAACGCCGGCACAGGCGACGATGGCCTCGCCCGCGCTCGCTCGACCTGCATCGCCCTTGCTCGGCATCTAGACATCGCACCCGAACAAGTGCTGCCGTTCTCGACAGGCGTGATCATGGAGCCATTGCCCAATGACCGCATCGAAGCCGCGCTCCCCGCCGCCATCAAAGACGCTCAGCCCGCCAATTGGGGCAAAGCCGCCGAGGGCATCATGACGACTGACACGTTGCCCAAAGCCTTCAGCGAGCAAGTCGTCATCGCTGGCAAAACGGTCACAGTCACCGGCATCAGCAAAGGCGCAGGCATGATCCGCCCGAATATGGCCACCATGCTCGGCTTCTTAGCGACCGATGCCGTCATTCCTCAAGCGCTCATGCAGCAGCTTGCGAAAGACTTGGCTGACCAGTCCTTCAACCGCGTGACGATTGATGGCGACACCTCCACGAACGACAGCTTTATCGTGATTGCTACGAATAAAGTAGCAGTGAGCGCTTATCTAATGCCGGGTAGAAGCGAATTTCAAGCATTAAAAGCCGCGATGCTGCGTGTGTCGCAGAAACTGGCACAAGCCATCGTGCGCGACTGCGAAGGCGCGACCAAGTTCATCACCGTCAAAGTCACGGGCGGCAAAATCCAAGAGGAATGCACCAAGGCAGCCTACGCCATCGCCCACTCACCGCTGGTCAAAACCGCCTTCTTCGCCAGCGACCCCAACCTCGGCCGCATCCTTGCTGCAGTCGGCTACGCCGGCATCACCGATCTCGACCAAACCAAAATCTCCCTGAACCTTGACGATGTCGCTATCGTGAAAAACGGCGGGCGGCTCGCCAGCTACCAAGAAGAAGACGGTGCCCGCGTGATGAAGCAGCCAGAAATCACCGTCCACATCGACCTCGGCCGCGGCACCGCAGAAGACACCGTCTGGACTTGCGATTTTTCGTATGACTATGTGAAGATCAATGCGGATTACCGCAGCTAGAGCATTGCGCAATGAACGAACA
>JBJTSL010000330.1:0-3488 GCA_046076625.1 Allobrachymonas sp. | reverse complement strand
CGAAACCTTCGCGTCCTCTGTGTTCAAAAATATGTCTCAAGCTTGTGCTAACAGAGTTTTTACCAGCGGCACAAGAATCGCCACTATTTCATCCGCCTCAGCCTTCGTCAAAATCAGCGGTGGCACCATGCGGATCACGGTGTCTGCCGTCACGCTGATCAGCAAGCCTTTATCAGCACATTGCCCCACCAGTGCGCCACAAGGCTTGGTCAGTTCCACGCCAATCATCAAACCACTGCCGCGAATCTCTTTCACGCCTGCTAAGCCGCCCAGCTCTCGCTTCAATGCGTTTTGCAAATGCGTGCCCACCTTGTCTGCGTTCGCGAGCAAACCCTCTTCTTCCATGATGCGAATCGTCTCCACACCCGCTCGCATGGCCAACGGATTGCCGCCAAACGTCGTGCCGTGGTTACCCGGCGCAAAGATGTTGGCCGCCTTGGGGCCAGCCACCACTGCGCCAATTGGCACGCCTGAGCCCAAACCCTTGGCCAGCGGCATCACATCCGGCTTGATGCCAGCCCACTGGTGTGCAAACCATTTGCCGGTGCGCCCCATGCCGCATTGCACTTCGTCAATCATCAAGAGCCAATCGCGCTCATCGCAGAGCTGACGCACTTGCTTCAAGTAATCCATGTGGAAGGGATTGACGCCACCTTCGCCTTGAATCGCTTCGAAGAACACCGCCACCACGTTGGGGTTACTTTCCGTGGCTTTTTTGAGCGACTCAATATCATTCACCGGCACGCGCACGAAGCCCTCTACCAGCGGGCCAAAGCCCGCTTGTACTTTGGGGTTACCGGTGGCGCTGAGCGTGGCAATGCTGCGGCCATGAAAAGCTTTCTCGTACACCACGATCTCGGGCTTGTCGATGCCTTTGTCGTGCCCATATTTGCGCGCGAGTTTCAGGGCCGCTTCATTCGCCTCCAAACCCGTGGAGCAGAAAAACACATTCGTGAGCCCACTGCGCTCCACCAGCATCGCCGCCAGTTTCTCAGCGTTCGGGCAGAAATAGTAGTTGCTCGAATGGATGATCTTGCGGATCTGCTCTTGCAGCGCGGGCACGAGCTTCGGGTGGTTATGCCCCAGTGTGTTCACCGCAATACCGCCTAGCGCATCCAGATAGCTTTTGCCATTCACATCCCACACGCGTGCGCCCTGCCCGTGAGACAGCTCAATCGGCACACGGCCATAGGTATTCATCACATGCGGTTGGCTGGGGGCAGCAGTCATTTGAGTCATCTCCAAAAGCAAAACGACTCAACCAGAGCCGTTGAATCTTGATTTTAGGGGCAGCGTGAGCGTTGCAATGCTGCAAGTTTTTGATGACAGCAATGCGAAAACCGCTTGAAACCGGGGGCTTGCCCCTTGCCCTCGCACAGGCGGAGTCTTCTATAAGATAGAATTCTTGCTGCATTGCAGCATGCGGCTTTGAAGCGTGTTGAAATGCCCGCCCTTGGCATCTCTGCACCCATGACCGCCCCCACTTCCAAGCAATTTTTCATTCAAGGCATTACCTTGGATGGCAAGACCTTTCGCCCGAGCGATTGGGCGGAGCGCTTGGCCGGCGTGATGAGCCAGTTTCGGCCAGGCGGGGCTGTGCCTGGCTCGCATTTGAGCTACTCGGAGTGGTGTTTGCCCACGAGCATGAAGACCGAGTATGGCGATACCAAATGCGTGGTGGTGCATGCGGATTTGCGCGAGGAGCATCCAATGGCTTGGGATTTTGTGATGAATTTTGCGAAAGACAATCAGCTCCATGTGGTGGAAGCTTGCTTGCTTCGCTGAGCCAGGCGCTCTATAAATAATAGCGTACTAATGAGCATTGATGACGGCGATCAACCGTATGTGCTTCAATGATTGGCGATTCCTGAGAACAAAGCTGCCGCTTTCTGCTTGATTTCCAGCAGCTCAGACGCGGAAACCGCATATTGCCCCGTGGTCTTGTTCACCTGCACGCTGAACTCCACATCCTTGCCAGCATTGGTCAGCTTGCCGCAGGAAAAATCGTAGTCCTCGCTCTCCCAAGGCAGGCCGCGTGTGCTTTCGTCATAGTCGATGTATTCCACGCGGCTGATCTCACCACTGGCCAAATTCAGCAAGGCGGTGGCGCTGATCACTTCATCGAACAGCTCATCGCCCAGCTGGATGGGGACTTTCAAATCTGCTTTGCTCATGCTATTTTCCTGAATCTCGGCTGCTCGATGCCATCAATGACCACATTGTCGTTAAACATGGCGGCGGGCCGCACCCACATGCCATGCTCGCCATAGAGTGCGCGGTACAAGGTCATGGGTTCGAGGGATTCGCTGTGGCGCACAGTGCCCACCACCTCGTACTCCATGCCTTTGTAGTGGCGGTAGAGGCCGGGTGGGGTGCAGACAAGAGGAGGGAGTTCTTCTGTGTTCATGGTCCGAGTATCTGATTTGCAAGTGCTTTTGCAGAAAATCTAACAGTGCTCGCAAAGCAGCGCTGTTGTGTCGGCGCTGGCTGTAGACTGCCATGAGCCAAATGTCACTCGGTAGATGTGCGTCCAGCACCGTCTCCAGCGCGCCTGCGTCAATGTCGTCTTCAATGATCTGGCGAGGTAGGTACGTTACACCAAGACCAGCAAGCGCGAACAGGCGGTGTGCACGGCCATCGGTCGCATCGAACATACCGCGCACATTTACCGGGTAGTTCTGGCCGGGTGAGCTTTCGAACAACCACTGTGAATTGCCACTGCGGTTGGAATTGTCTTGGGTATAGATCAGGCACTGGTGGCTAGCCAGTTCTTGCGGGCTTGCTGGCTTGCCACGTGCTTTCCAGTAAGCGGGGCTGGCGGCCAAGGCGAAACTGATCGGGCGCAGCTTACGTACGATCAAATCTGAATCGGTCAGCCTTCCGACACGAATGGCCAAATCCACCGCCTCTTCCACCAAATCCACCCGACGATTGGTGTACTCAACGCTGAGATGCACCTTCGGATGTTGAAGGGCAAACGCAGCCAATAGCTCAGTGAATTCGCCGTCGCCAAGCGAACTGACCACACTCACACGCAAGCGCCCACTGGGTTGCGCGGCCATGCTGAGCAGCTCCTCCCGTGCACTGTTGACCATGTCGAGCAAAGGCTCGCTGCGCTCCAGCAGCAAAGCACCCGCATCCGTGAGACTCACGCTGCGTGTAGACCGGTGCAACAAGCGCACGCCAAACACTTCCTCCAAGGCGGCAACGTATTTGCTCGCATTGGCCTTGGAGGTGCCCAAGGCCTTAGCGGCATCAGAGAAGCTGCCTCGATGGGCGACTTCGCGGAAGGTACGGATCAGAGCGAGGGAGTCCATGACAGGCCTTGGTACAAGAGTTCAAGAGAGTTGCGCATTGAAACAATCGAGCAGAGATATTCTGTAGCTTGAGCAAGAAACACATGTGTCGCCCAAATAAAGACAAAAAAGTTTCGCTTGATTGTTTCTGATTAAGAAACACCGAGTCTAGCAAATACCCGATTGAAGCAT
>JBJTSL010000329.1:0-5548 GCA_046076625.1 Allobrachymonas sp. | reverse complement strand
GGCCTTCAACTCCGTGAAGCTGCCTGCCCCTTTGGTCAACGAAGCCCGCGCCGCCGCGCTCACCTTTCGCCGCTCCACAGCTGGGCAAATCGAGTATTGGGCGATGCTGGGCAAAGCGGTGGAAGAATCCGGCATCACTGTGCGCGAAGTGCAGGCGGTGATGGAGCCTGTTGAGGCCGCTCCAACTCAAGCGCAATCCTTGATCTCGCAATTCGTCGCATTTGATCGCTCAGGCGGCTTGGCCGAGCATGTGCGCAAAGTCGTGGCCAATAACGCAGCGCAAGCTAAAAACAGAGCTAAAACTAGCGCAAATCAAAGCCGCCATCGCCTGGCTGCATGAAGCCCGTTTTCTATTTGCTGGCCGGCCCCAACGGCGCTGGCAAATCCACACTGTACAAAGCGCTTTTAGCCGCCAAGCAAATCCCGAGAGAGGCTGAATTCGTTAACGCCGATTTGCACGAAGCCGCGCATTTGCAGCACATTCCCGATGCACAGCAGCGCTCAGAAGCGGCAAGGCAGTGGGCAGACCAGCGTAGAGACGAGCTGCTTGCGGCAGGCAAAAGCTTCGTCAGCGAAACTGTGTTTTCGCATGAATCCAAATTAGCTTTGGTTGCGCAGGCGCAAGAAAAAGGATTCTTCGTCTTGCTCCTCGTCGTCTGCATGGACGATCCAAAGCGCCTGCTCAAACGAGTAAGCCAACGCGTAGGCGAAGGCGGCCACGACGTGCCCGCCGAGCGCATCTTGGCGCGTTATCCGCGCACGCTGGCGAACTTACAAAAAGCGGTCAGGCTGGCTGATGCTGCGCTGCTTCACGATTCAGAAACCGTCTCCCCAGGCACGCATCGGCTAGTGGCAGCATGCGAAGGCACAAAAACGCAAGTGCTGTACGAGCCGCTCCCCGCTTGGACCCAACAAGTCCTCAGTCTCGCGTAAAACCGCACAAAAGCTGGATTCATATCCAGTTAAACCCGGACTGGCGCACTACAATTGCCGCCATGGCAGAAAAGATTCCGACTCAGTATTCCGAAGGCTCAATCCGTGTGTTGAAGGGGCTGGAGCCCGTGAAGCAGCGACCGGGCATGTACACGCGCACCGACAATCCGCTGCACATCATTCAAGAGGTTTTGGACAATGCGGCGGACGAGGCGCTGGCGGGACATGGAAAACGCATCAAGGTGGAGCTGCATGCCGATGGCTCAGTGAGCGTGCACGACGATGGGCGGGGGATTCCGTTTGGTATGCATCCGGAGGAGAAGGTGCCGGTACTGGAGATTGTGTTCACGCGGCTGCATGCGGGCGGCAAGTTTGACAAGGCGGGTGGCGGGGCTTACAGCTTTGCGGGCGGTTTGCATGGCGTGGGCGTGAGCGTGACGAATGCGCTGGCGAAGCGGCTGGAAGTGACGAGCCATCGCGAAGGCATGGTGGCTAAATTAGTATTTAGCGGCGGCGATGTGATTGAGAAGCTGCATTTGCGCAAGCAGATTGAAGGCGACCGCAAGCAAGGCACGAGCGTGCGCGTATGGCCCGATGCCAAGTATTTCGATGCGTCTGCGCTGCCGCAATCTGAATTGGTGCATTTGCTCAGAAGCAAAGCCGTACTGATGCCGGGCGTGACGGTTTCGCTCGTGGACGAGAAGAAAAAAGACACACAAACCTGGCAATACAAAGGCGGTCTGAAAGATTATCTGGAGCAAACCTTGCCAGCGGATGCGGTCATTCCGCTCTGGGAAGGCGAAGGCTATGCGCAAGACAACGACACCTTTGCCGAAGGCGAGGGCGCGGCTTGGGTGCTCGCGTTTACCGAAGACGGTGCACCGGTGCGCGAGAGCTATGTCAATTTGATTCCTACCAGCGCCGGTGGCACGCATGACTCGGGCCTGCGCGATGGCTTGTTCAATGCCGTCAAGAGTTTCATCGAGCTGCATTCGTTGACGCCTAAGGGCGTGAAGCTGCTGCCGGAAGATGTGTTTGCGCGGGCTTCCTATGTGCTTTCGGCCAAGGTGCTCGATCCGCAATTCCAAGGCCAGGTCAAAGAGCGGCTCAATTCGCGCGACGCAGTGCGGCTGGTGAGCAGCTTCGTGCGCCCGGCCATGGAGCTGTGGCTCAACAGCCACGTGGACTATGGCAAAAAGCTTGCCGAGCTGGCCATCAAAGCCGCGCAAACCCGCCAGAAAGCGGGCCAAAAAATCGAAAAACGCAAGGGCTCGGGCGTGGCCGTCTTGCCCGGCAAGCTCACCGATTGCGAAAGCCGCGATCTGGCGCACAACGAAGTGTTTTTGGTGGAAGGCGATTCCGCCGGCGGTAGCGCAAAAATGGGGCGCGACAAAGAGGCGCAAGCCATCCTGCCTCTGCGCGGCAAAGTGCTCAACACTTGGGAAGTCGAGCGTGATCTGCTCTTCAAAAACACCGAGGTGCACGACATTGCGGTGGCCATTGGCGTTGACCCGCATGGGCCGCAAGATTCCCCCGATTTAAGCGGCCTGCGCTACGGAAAAATCTGCATCCTGAGTGACGCCGATGTGGACGGCTCACACATCCAAGTGCTCTTGCTCACGCTGTTTTTCAAGCATTTTCCCAAGCTCATCGAAGCCGGCAACGTGTACGTCGCCCGCCCACCGCTGTACCGTGTGGACACACCCGCGCGCGGCAAAAAGCCAGCAGGCAAAGTCTATGCGCTGGACGAAGGCGAGCTCACTGCGATTTTGGACAAACTGCGCAAAGAAGGCGTGGCAGAGGGCAAATGGAGCATCAGCCGTTTCAAAGGACTCGGCGAAATGAATGCCGAACAACTCTGGGAAACCACGCTCAACCCCGATACCCGCCGCCTGCTGCCCGTACAGTTGGGTCACTTAGATTTCTCCCAGACTGCGACCAGCTTCAACCAACTCATGGGCAAAGGCGAAGCGGCTGCTAGGCGTGAGCTGATGGAGCTGCATGGGGATCGGATTGAGGTGGATGTGTGAGAGTATTTCGCCGTGCGCTCAGCATTCTTGTCCTGTTTGGAATTGGACTGACTTTGGTCGGCATGATTGCTGGCTTTGTACGCATGCAGTATGCGTGGGTGTTGTATTCGGAGTTTGTTCTTTTAATGTTGATGACGGCTGGGTTTTTGGTACACCATCATCTGAGTCTGCGGGAGGGGTGGCAAAACCCCGTGAAAGAAGGTTCGTCCCGCGAAACTTTGGTGCTTCCCGAGTGGGGTCACTTAATTTGCGCAATTGGGTTAGCTTTTGCTATCGTCCTCGCCATGCTGTTCTATTCACATTACCTTTGGTGGTGGGACGAAGAGAAAGTCATGGCGATCTTTTTGGCGCTAGGGGCTGTTTGCGTTTTATTTTTTTCTTGCAGTTGGCTGAGCTTGTTTTTGTTGATGCTGCGCACTGGATTTATTCTGAGAATGAATACTGTGGGGATTCAATATGCAGGTTTTGCCATGATTCCCTGGCGCTCCATCCAATCTGTGCGAACACGAAAAATTGTCGCTAACGACACCGAGCAAATCGTCTTGAGCATTTTTATGAAAGAGGATGCATACTGGAACGAGCGGCATCATTTCTGGATCAGGTTTTCAAATTCGCCGCTTGTGTCGTATCACGATAGTGGCAGAGAGATTCGCATTCCAACAAAGCTTCTGAAGAAAAACGCATACTCCTTGGATCATGCGGCAAAGCGTTGGCAGAACAAGGCAGTCATATGATGGTGCATTTTTCAAGAAAATTCAGCAGTTCGCCGGCATGGAATCTGCGTGGATTGCTATTGAATTTGAAGCGCACCCTTGGGGCTTTTGCACTTGCCATGCTCTGCCCACTCGCCGCGCAGGCCGATGTCTGGGGCTATATCGATGCCAAAGGCGTGGCGCATTTTGCGGCGGAGAAGGTGGATGATCGGTATGAGTTGTTTTTCAAGGGCAGCACGAGTTTTGATACCTCCAGCGGAGTGCAATCGCAGGCGGGTGGCGTCCAGGTGGAGCCGCCGCGAACGAATGGCATGCCTTCTGGCAAGTCGAGATTGATTGCTTTCTTTGAGGTGTCGCCGAATTTCAAAGCGGTGCGGCATCACATGCTTGAAGCTTCGCAGGCTTACAACATTGATTTTGAATTGCTGCAAGCGCTGATTGCCACTGAAAGTGGCTTTGATGCGCAAGCTGTGTCCCCCAAAGGTGCGGTGGGGCTGATGCAGCTCATGCCGCCCACGGCGCAGCGCTACGGTGTGAGCGGCGATGCCAAAACGCCGATTGAGAAGAAGCTCACCGACCCGAAGACCAACATCCGCGCGGGCAGCCGCTACCTGCGCGATTTGATCAACATGTTTCCGGGCAAGCTGGAGCTGGCGCTGGCCGCATACAACGCGGGTGAGGGCGCGGTGCAGCGCTATGGCAACAAGATTCCGCCGTTCAAAGAGACGCAGAATTACGTGGTCACCGTGATGGGGATTTACAGCCAGCTCAAGCCGCCCTTGGCGCTGCAAGCCAAGCCCGCGCCGCAAACTCCCAATCGCGTGCGCATGGAGTTTTCCAACTCTCCGTCTATGCAAGCGCCCGGCCAAATCATGGGGCGCAGCAACATGGTGCCGCCACTGGCCGGCATGCCCGTGCCCGCGCAAGACGCGCCGAAATAATTTTCAGACTCAACCCGCAATGACCGATCAAACCACTCTCGATCTCACGCCAGAAGACGATGGCGACACCAGCAAAAGCATGCCCAGCGGCGAAACCGCTGATTGCCTGAACCTGGCGCAATACGCCCAGCGCGCTTATCTCGAATACGCTTTGAGCGTCGTCAAAGGCCGTGCGCTGCCCGATGTGTGTGATGGCCAAAAACCCGTGCAGCGGCGCATTGTTTATTCCATGCACCGCATGGGGCTGTCGTTTGGCGGCAGCAATGGTGTCAGTGGTGCAAAACCTGTGAAGTCGGCTCGTGTGGTGGGCGATGTGCTGGGCAAATACCATCCGCATGGCGATACGGCGGCTTATGACGCGATGGTGCGCATGGCGCAGGAGTTTTCGCAGCGCTACCCGCTAATCGACGGGCAAGGCAATTTCGGCTCGCGCGATGGTGATAGCGCCGCTGCCATGCGCTACACCGAAGCGCGCCTCGCAAAAATCGCCACGCTGCTCACCGATGAGATCGACATGGGCACGGTGGATTTCATCCCGAATTACGACGGTTCAGAGCTAGAGCCGCGCCTGCTGCCCGCGCGCCTGCCTTTTGACCTGCTCAATGGCGCCAGTGGCATCGCCGTCGGTTTGGCCACGGAAATCCCCAGCCACAACCTGCATGAAGTGGCGCTGGCGGCTGTCGCCTTGATCAAAACGCCCAAACTCTCAGACGAAGAACTCTTCACCCTGATTCCAGGCCCAGATTTCGCCAATGGCGGCCAAATCATCAGCCCCGCGTCTGACATTGCCGAGGCCTATCGCACAGGGCGCGGCAGCCTCAAGCTGCGCGCCCGCTGGAAGATCGAAGAGATGGCGCGTGGGCAGTGGCAACTTGTGGTTACCGAGCTGCCCCAGGGCGTGAGCACGGCCAAGGTGCTGGAAGAGATTGAA
>JBJTSL010000328.1:0-5240 GCA_046076625.1 Allobrachymonas sp. | reverse complement strand
GTGGTGGCCACAGCCAAGCGCGATTTGAAAGCGGGCGAGCTGCTGGATGGCGAGGGCGGCTACACCGTGTGGGGCAAGCTGCTGCCAGCAGCTACCTCGCGCAAAATTGGCGGTCTGCCTTTGGGCTTGGCGCACGATGTGAAGCTGGTGCGCGATGTCAGCAAAGGGCAAGCCTTAACGTGGGAAGATGTGTCGATGCCCGAATCGCGCGCCTACCGGCTGCGGCGCGAGATGGAGCAGCTTTTTTCCTGATTTATCAAGGGATTTGAGCGGTTTGCCGGCATGAATTCGGCATAGATTGCTATATGTTTTGGAGCGATGATGAAAGTCGCCTTTCTCGGAATTGGTCTTATGGGGCTCCCCATGGCGCGTCGTTTGTGCGAGGCGGGCTTAGAGACGCATGTGTGGAATCGCACTCTCAGCAAGGCGCAGCCGCTGGCAGCCTTTGGTGCCCGTGTGCACGCCCAGGCGGCGCAGGCCGTGGCTGGGGCGCAGTGCGTGGTCAGCATGTTGGAGAACGGCCCGATCACCGAGCGGGTGCTCTTTAGCCAAGGCGTGGCGCAAGCCATGCAAAAAGGCGCGCTGCTGATTGACATGAGCTCCTCCAAGCCGCGCGAGGCTCGAGACCACGCTGCTCGACTCACGGCGCTCGGCCTGCACCATATCGATTGCCCTGTCTCGGGAGGTACTGTAGGCGCAGAAGCCGGAACGCTGGTGATGATGGCCGGCGGTATGCCAGAAGACTTCGAGCGTGCGCAAGCTGTGCTCAAGGTGTTTGGCCGCTCCACGCATGTGGGCCCGCATGGTGCCGGACAGCTCACCAAATTGGCTAACCAAATGATTGTGGGCGGCACGATTGGCGTGGTGGCTGAGGCGCTGCTGCTGGCCACGCGAGGCGGCGCCGACATGACCAAGGTGCGCGAGGCGATTCTGGGCGGTTTTGCCGACAGCCGCATCCTGCAACTGCATGGCGAGCGCATGGCCAAGCGCGATTTCGCTCCACGAGGGCGCTTGGCCGTGCAACTCAAAGACATGCGCAATGCGGTGGATTGCGCGCAGGAAACCGGCATGGACGCGCCGATCGTGAGCTTTTTTGAGCAACTCTATGCGCAGGCGGAATCCCACGGTTTAGGCGATTTGGATCACAGCGGTTTGTTCGTTGAGTTGGCCAGCAGAAACGGGATGCATTGAAGCTTTTGAGTAGATCTTCGTCTGATCAGGTGATTTGCAGCCAGAATAATGGCTAAAAATCCTTTATAATCAAGCTGTTTCACCCCAACGGGCGTCGCCAACGCCCGTTTTTTTTTGGCTGGACGCGTTTGCATTCAGCCTAGATGCCATGTCTGCCAACTTGCACACCCTGATCAGCCTCGCCGTCCAAGGCTTGGGACTGGAACTGGTGGAGATTGAACGCTCCGCCGGCGGGTTGCTGCGCGTGACGATTGATCATATTTGGAATCCTAACCAATCTGGCGGACAAGCAGAGCAGCTCATCAATGTGGAAGATTGTGAGCGCGTGACGCGGCAGTTGCAGTATCTGCTGGAAGTTGAGGCCGTGCATTACAAGCGCTTGGAAGTCGCTTCTCCGGGCATTGATCGCCCGTTGACTGCGGAAAAGGATTTTGAGCGCTTCTTGGGCGAAGTGATTGATCTCACGTTGAAAGCGCCGATTGGCAGCGATGCGCTCGGTACGGTCAACGCTAACCGCAAAAAATTCCGAGGCGCTTTGGGCAAGAGCGAAGCAGGTGGCTGGCAAATCGTGTTGGAAAACGAAGAAGCCAAGCCTGCCAAACCTGGCGCGAAAGTATCGAAGAAAAAACTGCAAGCCCCAGCCTTGGTGATGGGCTTTAGGCTGGACGAGCTGAAAGAGGCTCGTCTCGCACCGATCGTGGATTTCAAAGGACGACGCAAGTCACCGCTGGGTGCTGCGCAGTCATCAGGCGAATGATTTTTTGAATTGAGAGTATTGGAGAGTTCCCATGAACCGTGACATGTTGATGTTGGTGGAAGCAATTTCCCGCGAGAAAAATGTGGACAGCGAAACCGTCTTTGGCGCGCTGGAAGCCGCGTTGGCACAGGCCAGCAAGAAGATCTACCAAAACGAAGGCCATGGCGAGGTGGAAATCCGCGTGAGCATGGATCGCGAGAGCGGCGACTACGAAACGTTCCGCCGCTGGCTCGTGGTGCCCGATGATGCGGGCCTGCAAAACCCCGATGCCGAAGAAATGCTGATGGATGCGCTGGATCGCGTGAGCGATGTGGAGCCGGGCGATTACATTGAAGAGCAGGTCGAATCGGTGCCGATTGGCCGCATTGGCGCACAAGCCGCCAAACAAGTGATCTTGCAGAAGATTCGCGATGCGGAGCGCGAGATTCTGCTCAATGATTTCATGAGCCGTGGCGACAAGATTTTTGTGGGCACGGTCAAGCGCGCCGACAAAGAAGGCCTGATCGTGGAAAGTGGCCGTGTGGAAGGGCGCTTGAAGCGTACCGACATGATTTCCAAAGAGAATTTGCGCAGCGGAGACCGCGTGCGCGCGATGATCATGGAAGTCAACACCGAGCTGCGCGGCGCGCCAATCATTCTCTCGCGCAGCGCGCCCGAGTTCATGATTGAGCTGTTCCGCAATGAAGTGCCTGAAATCGAGCAAGGCCTGCTCGAGATCAAGTCCTGCGCACGTGATGCAGGCTCTAGAGCCAAGATTGCTGTGCTCTCCAACGACAAGCGCGTGGACCCGATCGGCACTTGCGTGGGTGTGCGTGGCTCACGCGTGAATGCGGTGACCAACGAACTCGCTGGCGAGCGCGTGGACATCGTGCTCTGGAGTGAAGACCCCGCGCAGTTCGTGATCGGCGCTCTCGCACCTGCGAACGTGTCTTCCATCGTTGTGGATGAAGAAAAGCATGCCATGGATGTGGTGGTGGACGAAGAAAACCTCGCCATTGCGATTGGCCGTGGTGGCCAAAACGTGCGCTTGGCTTCTGAGCTCACGGGTTGGAAGATCAACATCATGGATGCCAACGAATCGGCCGAGAAGCAAGCCGGTGAGCAAGGTGCGATTCGCGTGCTCTTCATGAGCAAGCTCGATGTCGATGAAGAGATTGCTGATATCCTGATCACCGAAGGGTTCACCAGCCTTGAAGAAGTGGCCTATGTACCGCTGCAAGAGATGCTTGAGATCGAGTCCTTTGACGAAGACACCGTGAACGAGCTGCGCACCCGTGCCAAAGATGCCCTGCTTACGATGGCGATTGCCAAAGAAGAGTCGGTTGAAGCCGTGAGCCAGGACCTGCGCGATTTTGAGTTCAACGGCAAGCATCTCTCTGCCGATTTGATTTCCAAGTTGGCCGATGGAGGTGTGAATACGCTCGATGATCTGGCTGACTTGGCGATTGATGAGTTGACGGCGATCACCGGTCAAGACGAGATGGAAGCCAAGGCGCTGATCATGAAAGCGCGCGAGCATTGGTTTGTGGGCGAAAACGCTCAGGCACAGAGTAAGAATCATGGAGACCCCAAGCAATGTCAAATACCACTGTCTCCGAATTTGCCGCCGAGCTCAAACGCCCGGTGGATACCGTTCTTGAGCAACTCAAGGGCGCTGGCGTGCCCAAAGCCACGGCGGGCGATGTGCTCACCGATGCCGACAAGCAAAAACTGCTGAGCTTCCTGCAAACCAGCCACGGCACCGCTGCCCCCGGTGAGCGCAAGAAAATCACGCTCACCAAAAAATCCACCACCGAGATCAAGCAAGCCGATGCCACAGGCAAGGCACGCACGATTCAGGTGGAAGTGCGCAAGAAGCGCACCTTTGTGCAGCGCGACGAAGAGCAGGTCGCTGCCGCGCCAGAGCCAGCACCCGCGCCAACTCCAGTAGCTGAGCCGGCAGCCCCACCTGCTGCACCGGTGATTGATGAAGCTGAATTGGCCCGCCGCGAGGCTGAGGCATTGCGCCAAGCTGAGTTCAAGCGCCGTCAAGAAGCGGAAGTGGAAGAGCGCCGCCGCGCGGCTGAAGCTGCACGCAGCAAAACACAAGAGCGTCCGAGTGCAGAGCCTGCTCCTGAGGAAAAATCTGATCAAAATACGGCTTTTTCCGGTATTGAATCTACGCTGATTGCTCCTGAAAAAGTAGCACCTGAGGTTGCAGATCCAGCTCCAGCACCTGCGCCAGCGTTGACCCCTGCGCAACGCGCTGCCGAAGAAAAAGCACAAGCTGCTGCGCAAGACGAGCGTCGTCGCAAAGCCATGGCCGAGGCCGAGGCGATTCGCGTGATGATGAGCGCTCCCAAGAAAGTGCTCGTGGCGAAAAAGCCGGAAGAGCCCAAGCCTGTTGCCAAGGAAGGCGTCAAAGGCACGCTGCATAAGCCTGCCAATGTGGCCAAGAAAGAAGGCGTAGCACCAGCGCCTGCAGCTGGCGCTGGTGGCAAGAAAACCGAAGTCAAATCCGAAAAACTCTCATCGAGCTGGAGCAAAGATTCCGACGGCAAGAAGAAAGAAATCAAAACCCGAGGCGATTCCACCGGCGGGGTGGGGCGCAACAACTGGCGCTCGGGCCCCAAGGGCAAGAAAGGGCGCGAGGAGCGCGAAGAAGAAGTGGTGGCCGCGCCAGCAGAGGCGCGGGTGCTTGAAATTCACGTGCCCGAGACCATCACTGTGGCTGAGTTGGCGCATAAGATGGCGGTGAAGTCGTCCGAAGTGATCATGAAGCTCATGAAGCTCGGCCAGATGGTCACGATCAACCAGTCGCTCGACCAAGACACGGCGATGATCGTGGTGGAAGAGCTGGGTCACAAAGCCTTGGCCGCCACGTTGGATGACCCGGAAGCTTTCACCGAAGAGGAAGCCGGTCATTTCGATGCCGAATTGAAAACTCGCGCGCCCGTGGTGACCGTCATGGGTCACGTGGACCACGGCAAGACCTCGCTGCTGGACTACATCCGCCGAGCCAAAGTGGCGGCTGGTGAAGCCGGTGGTATCACACAGCACATTGGCGCGTACCACGTCGAAACACCGCGTGGCGTGGTGACTTTCCTCGACACGCCGGGCCACGAAGCATTTACCGCGATGCGCGCCCGTGGTGCTCAGGCGACCGACATCGTGATCTTGGTGGTGGCTGCCGATGACGGCGTCATGCCGCAGACCAAAGAGGCCATCAAGCATGCGAAAGCGGCGGGCGTGCCTATCGTGGTCGCGATGAACAAGATCGACAAGCCTGAAGCCAACCCCGATCGCGTCAAAG